>JAOTUO010000264.1 GCA_029863845.1 Myxococcales bacterium | reverse complement strand
GCAGCAAAATCAAGCGCAGGCCACCCCGACTCGTTAGAGCCGCGACCGGGGCCGAGGGCGATCCCGCAGCGAAATCAAGCGCACGCCGCCCCGAAGCGTCAGAGCCGCGACCGGGGCCGACGGGGATCCCGCAGCGAAATCAAGCGCAGGCCACCCTTGTCTTCGCAAGGCGGCGGAGCCGCCGCGCAGTGAGCCGAAGGCGAACGAAGCCCCCAAAGGGATGGCCGGGCCATTCGCGGAGGGATCCCCGTCGGCCCCGGTCGCCGCACCCGCAACCAGCTATCGCTCGGCGAACTCGATGTCTACGATCTCGAACACGCCGTCCGCGAGCCCGGCCCGCTCTTCCAGCCGGTGCTCGCGCACGCGTGCCCCCGCCATCACGTCCTCGCGCACCGCCTCCAGCCGCCCCAGCGTCGCCGCGTTGGCGGCAACGCCGAGCCGCTCCACCTCCCGCCCCATGGAAACCGCCGCGTCCGCCTTGCTCTTGTTGATCGCCGCCCAGCACGCCACCGCCACCTCGAAGCTCTCCTCGCGGCCAGGGGCGGCCACGCCCTCGAAGTCGGCCTCGCCGGGCCAGGGCGCCCGGTGGATGCTCGGGTGCCCGGTCTCCTCGGCGAAGGCCCAGGACCAGACCTCCTCGGTCACGTGGGGCTGGAACGGCGCCAACAGCCGCAGCAGCACGTTCAGCCCCAGCCGCAGCGCCGCGACCGCGGAGCCCCGACCGGCGGCGTCGCTCTCGCTGCGCGCCCTCGCCTTGGCGAGCTCGATGAAGGTGTCGGTGAAGTGGGTCCAGAAGAAGCTCTCGGTCTCGGCCAGCGCCTGGGCGTGATTGAAGGCCTCGAAGGCTTCCGTCGCGCGGGCGACGACGCCGCGCAGCTTCGCCGCGAAGGCGAGATCCAGCTCCCGGGACAGCGGGTGGATCTCGGCCGTCTGGGCCAGCACGAACTTGCCGGCGTTGAAGAGCTTCGTCGCCAGTCGCTTGCCGACCTTGAAGATCTTCTCGTCCATGGCCGTGTCGGCGCCGAGACGGGCGCTGGCGGACCAGTAGCGGGCTCCGTCCGCAGTGTACTTCTCGAGCAGCGGCATCGGCGTCATCACGTTGCCCTTGGTCTTGGACATCTTCTTGCGGTCGGGATCGAGCACCCAACCCGATACCACGACGTGCTCCCAGGGGATCGCGTTCTCGTGAAGCAGCGCCTTGGCGATCGTGTAGAACGCCCACGTGCGGATGATCTCGTGACTCTGGGGACGAACGTCGGCGGGGAAGAGCTTGGCGTGGCGCTCCGGATCGAGCAGCCAGCGGGAGCCGATCTGGGGCGTGAGCGAGCTGGTGAACCAGGTGTCGAAGATGTCCGCCTCGCCGGTGAAGCCACCGGCCTGATCGCGACGGCTCTCGTCCCAACCCATGGGCGCATCGGTGACCGGGTCCACGGGCAGTGAGTCGCGCTCGGCGACGATGGGGTTCTCGTAGTCGGGCTCGCCCTCCGCATCGAGCGGATACCAGACGGGAATCGGCACGCCGAAGTAGCGCTGGCGGCTGATGCACCAGTCGAGCTGCAGGTTCTCCGTCCAGTCGCGGTAGCGCGCCTTCATGAAGGCCGGATGCCACTGCACCTCGTCGCCCTTGGCGAGGAGCTTGTCCTTCTTGTCGAGGAGCCGCACGAACCACTGGCGTGACGGCACGAGCTCGAGGGGACGGTCGCCCTTTTCGTAGAACTTCACGGCGTGCTCGATGGGCTCGGGCTCCCCCTGGAGCGGAGCGCCGCCGCCGGTCGCGCTCCCGGCGGGATCGCGCAGGAGATCCACCATCACCTTGCGCGCCTGGCTCACGTTCTTGTTCGCGATCTCGGCGTAGGCGCGGTTGGCGGCGTCCGCGTCCCGGCTGGGGAACGCCTCGCTGCCGAACTCCACCGGCAGCAGCCGCCCGTTGCGCCCCACCAGCTGCCGCAGCGCGAGCCCCTTCTCGCGCCACCAATCGACGTCCGTGGCGTCGCCGAAGGTGCAGACCATCAGGATGCCGGTGCCCTTCTCCGGGTCCGCCTCCTCGCTGGGAAAGATCGGGACCGGCACCCGGAAGAGCGGCGTGATCGCGTTCTTCCCGAAGAGATCCCGGTAGCGCCCGTCCTCGGGATGGGCCGTGACGCCGACGCAGGCCGCCAGCAGCTCGGGGCGCGTGGTGGCGATCACGAAGCCGCGATCCGAGCCCTCGACGCCGAACTCGATCCGGTGAAAGGCCCCCGGCTGCGGCCGGTCCTCGACGTCGGCCTGGGACAGGGCCATCTGGAAATCCACGTCCCACATGAACGGGGCGTGGGCGGTGTAGACGTGCCCCTTCTCGAAGAGGTCGCGGAAGGAGAGCTGGGCCAGCTGCCGGCTGCGGTGGTCGATGGTGGCGTACTCCTCCCGCCAGTCGATCGACAGGCCGGCGCGGCGCCACAGCGCCTTGAAGGCCTGCTCGTCCTCGCGCGTGATGTCGTGACACAACCCGATGAAGTTCTCGCGCGAGACGAGCCGCGGACGCTCCTTCCGCTGCCGCGCCGTCGCCGGCTCGAGCTTCAGCCCGGGCTCGTGGGACGCGTGCGGGTCGCAGCGCACGTGAAAGTAGTTCTGGACGCGACGCTCGGTCGGGACGCCGTTGTCGTCCCATCCCATGGGGTAGAAGACGTTGAAGCCGCGCATGCGCTTGTAGCGCGCCAGCACGTCCGTGTGCGTGTAGGAGAAGACGTGCCCGATGTGGAGCGAGCCGGACACCGTGGGCGGCGGCGTGTCCACGACGAAGGTCTCGCTGCGAGACCGCGAGGAATCGTAGTGGTAGGTGCCCCGCTTCTCCCACTCGGCGTCCCAGCGGAGCTCCGCCTCGGCGGCGTCGAAGTGGCGGGGGATCACCGCCGGGTCGATGGAGAGGAAGCGCTTCGTCTCGACGGCCATGGCCCTTCCTCTGTGGGTTTCGCCGGGCGCGGTCCTCGCCGGCACGCGGCGGGGTAGCATAGACCACGCAGCCGCGGGACCACTCGCTCGCGCATTCCGGGGCAGCCGGCGCCTTCCCTGGACACCCACCGAAGGCCGACTACGGTCTGGGTCGCATGACGACGGCGGCCAAGGTCTTGGTGGGTGTACTCATTGGAGTGGCGCTCGGCCTGCTGCTCACGACGACGGGGGCGCTCGAGCGGATCGGCCTGCGGCCCCGCAACGCGCCGCCCCCGCCCGCCGGCGGCGTCGCCGCCGAGGAGGGCGAGCACTCCCGCTTCGCCCGGCTCGCCAGGGAGGCGGCCCCCGGCGTCGTCAACGTCCACACGTCGAAGACCGTGGTGCGCCGCCTCCCGGGCCTTCGCTTCCCCGAGCTCTTCGGCCTCCCGTTCGGGGGGGCGCGGCCGGCCCCCCAGCAGGAGCTCGAGGTCCGAAGCCTCGGGACCGGGTTCATCATCTCGCCCGACGGCCTCATCGTCACCAACAACCACGTGGTGGACGGGGTCGACGCGATCGACGTGATCTTCTCGGACGGGAGCCAGGCCCCGGCGGAGATCGTGGGCCAGGACCCCAAGACCGACCTGGCGCTGATCCGGGTCCGGGACCGCACGGACCTCCACGCCCTCCCGCTGGGAGACTCCGATGCGATCCTGCCCGGCGACTGGGTCGTGGCGATCGGGAATCCCTTCGGACTGGATCACACCGTGACGGTGGGGATCGTGAGCGCGAAGGGCCGCAACATCGGTCAGGGGTTGTACGACGACTTCATCCAGACGGACGCCGCGATCAACCCGGGCAACTCCGGCGGCCCGCTCCTCGACGCGGCGGGCCGGGTGATCGGCATCAACGCGGCGATCCAACGGGACGCCAACGCGATCGGGTTCGCCGTCCCCATCAACCTCGCCAAGGAGATCATTCCGCAGCTCCGGGCCGAGGGCCGCGCGACCCGCGGCTTCCTGGGCGTCGTGGCACAGTCGCTCACGCCGGAGATCGCGGCGGCCTTCGGCCTTCAGAGCAGCGACGGCGCCCTCGTCGCTCAGGTGACTCCCGGCGGTCCGGCGGAGCAGGCGGGCATCCGGCGCGGCGACGTGATCGTGAGCTACCGGGGAGAGCCCGTCCGCAAGGTGATCGATCTCCCCCGCGCGGTGTCCCACACACCCATCGGGGAGCGCGTCGAAGTGGTGGTGGTGCGCGACGGTCGCCGCCGGGCCTTCGAAGCCCGGATCGCGAAGGCCGAGGCGCCCCCGAGCGCGAGGGCGGCCACGGCCGCGGCCGGAACCGCGGCCTTCGGACTGCGCGTCGAGGACCCGGCCCCCGCCGTGCGCCGCGGGCTCGGCCTGGAATCGCAAGGCGGAGCGCTCGTCGCGGCCGTCGATCCCGACGGGCCCGCGGCGGAGTCCGGGCTCCAGGCGGGGGACATCCTGCTCGAGCTCGACCGCGAGCCCGTCCGGAACGCCGCGGATCTGCGAGCCCGACTCCAAGGCCCGAGGCAGCGGGTCCTCTTCCTGGTGCTTCGGGACCAGCAGACCATGTACATCCCCGTGACGCGGCCCCCTGCCTGAGGCTCGCGGAGCCGCCGACGCTTGCGGGGCACCCGGCGCGGGGATACGCTCCCGGCCTCCCGCAGGGGCGTTCCCGGCGGGGGCTTCCCTTCGCAGGGTCGTACCGGAGGCTCGATTCCATGGCCAAGCTGTCGCAGGTCCTGCGCGACCGAAAACGCGAGAAGCTGATCGAGAAGTACGCCGAAAAGCGGCGGGAGCTGCGCGCGCGGCTCAACGACCGGAAGGTGTCGATCACCGAGAAGCTCGAGATCCAGGAGAAGTTCGCGAGCCTCCCGCGCAACTCGTGCCCCACGCGGCTCAACCGCCGTTGCCGGATCTCGGGCCGCTCGCGAAGCTACTACCGAAAGTTCGGGATCTCGCGGATCGCGCTGCGCGACCTCGCCTTGAAGGGCCAGCTTCCCGGCGTCCGCAAGTCGAGCTGGTAGGGCCGGGAGATCCGATCGTGAAGACGGGAATCCACCCCGAATACCGGAAGGTGATCTTCATCGACACCGCCACGGGCAACGAGTGGGAGAGCCGCTCGACGCTCAGCGCCAAGGAGACCCGCGAAGTCGACGGCGAGCAGGTTCCCGTGGTCCGCCTGGAGGTCTCCTCCTACAGCCACCCCTTCTGGACGGGGAAGCTGCGCGAGCTCGACGCCGACGGGAAGATCGACCGCTTCCGCCGCCGCTACGGCCAGGAAAAGAAGTAGAAGGACCGCCGAGGCTCAGGCCGTGGCGCTCTCCGCGGGCGCCTTGGCAGCTTTCGCGGGCGATCCAGCCAGGGCCTTCTTCACCCGGTGCTTCAGCTTGAGCGCTTCCGGCGCCAGATTGGCGTCCGCCGTTGCGAGCAGGTAGGCGTCCAAGCCGCCCGCCCGCGTGACGGATCGGAGTGCGCGCGTGCACACGCGCATGGGAACCGGGGCATGCAGGGCGTCGCTGTAGAGCGTGACCTTCTGGAGGTTGGGCTCGAAGCGCCGGTTCGTCTTCCGGTTCGAGTGGGAGACGTTGTGCCCGAAGAGGGGCCCCTTCCCGATGAGCTGGCAGCGCCGTGCCATGACCGTGCGACCTCGATTGCCGGCGTGCGCCGACTCGCGTCCGCCGGCTCCTCGGCTCGCGAGGCGGCGGGCTGGAAGAAGTGTGGATAGCGACCGCCCCCGGCGGGGTCAAGGCACGGTCGCGGCGGGCGGGCGAGGCGAGGCGGATGGCTCGGGTGCCCCCCCACGGGGCGAATCCGCCGGAAGAGCAAGATAGGGCGGCCGACGCTCGACTTGCCGTAGAATCGCCCCCAGCGAACTCTGGAGGAGCTCCCCCGTGGCGTTTCACGGCAAGGTCGTCCTCATCACCGGCGCCGCAAGCGGAATCGGTCGCCTGGCTGCGCGGCGCCTCGCCGCCGCCGGCGTGTCGGTCGCAGCCGTCGACGTCGACGAGAAGGGGCTGCTGGAGACCGGCGCCAGCGCGACGGGGCTGCCCGAAGCGAAGCCCGGCAAGCCGGCGCTGCGCACCTCG
>JAOTUO010000263.1 GCA_029863845.1 Myxococcales bacterium | reverse complement strand
CTCCACGCAGCCGTCGATGAGGCGTTCGGGGGAAATCGCCACCACCCGATTGAACCACGTTTCGTTCACCCCGACACCCTCCCGGTCAGGGCGTGTCGGCTCGATGGTGGTGGGCCGGGACCGAGGCAGCTCCCTCCGCGAATGGCTCGGCCGCCAACAGACGGTGCGATAGGCCGGAAGGAGAGCGCCCAGCCGAAGGGTGGTGCCGTGCCGAGATCGAGGGCGGCCTGCGCTTGATTTCGCTGCGGGATCTGCCTCGGCCCCGGCGCTCACGCGCCCGGTAGCCAGCCGCGGGCGGCCGCGAGCAGCGCGTAGAGGAAGGGGAGCTGGTGATCGAAGATCGCCATCCGCAGGTCCCGCGTGCGGCCCTCGTCGAAGGCGCGCAGGCCGGTCCACATGATGGCGATCATCTTGACGGTCGCGAGCAGTCCGTAGAAGGCCATGCGCCCGGTGTCCACCTCGCGCCCCGAGGCGGCCGCGTAGGCGGCCGCGAACTCCTCCGGCGGCAGCATGGCGCCGGCCCAGGGCGTACCGCCTCGCCACAGCTCGGAGCCGCACCACGCCAGGTCTTCGAGGGGATCGCCGAGGTGGACCAGCTCCCAGTCGAGGATGCCCAGCAGCCGGGCGCTGTCTCCCTCGCACGCGACCAGGAAGTTGCCGAGACGGTAGTCGCCCTGCACGACGGTGATCTCCTCGGTCTCGGGCACGTGGGTGCGCAGCCAGAGCAGCGATTCCTCGAGAATCGGAGGCATGGGAAGGGCGGCGCGTTCGAGGCGCGTCGCCCAGCGGTCGAGCTCGCGCTGGGCGGCGCCGCGGCCGGGCGCGGGGACGCCGAGGAACTCGAGGCCGAGCTTGCGCCAGTCGATGGCGTGGAGCCGCGCGAGCGCCTGCGCGACCTGCGGCCCGAGCGATTTCCGCTCGCCCTCGCTGAAGGGCCCCGTTCCGTCGGGGCCGCCCGACGGCACCGGGACCTCCCCGGGCAGCTTCTCCATCACGTAGAAGGGCCGCTCCAGCACGGCGCGATCGCCCTCGAACCAGGGCGTCGGCGGCGAAGGCAGGGGATCGTCCGAGAGCGCGTGCAACACGCGGAACTCGGGCTCGAGGTCGTAGGGCTCGAGCAGTCCCGCCTCGGGCTCGCGCTTCAACACGTAGCCGCGCAGCTCGCGGTCGTCTCCGCGCCGGATCTCGACGTCGAACGAGAAGGTCTCCTGCGAGAAGCCCTCCGTGTTGCGCTCGAGGTTCCGCACCCGGACCTCGCTGGCGTCGTCGATCTTCGCCGCGAGGAAGCGCTCCAGTCGGGTCTCGAAGTCGCCTGTGCTCAACTCTCGTCCACCGCGTGGTCGCGTGCCGCGACGGCCGAGGATAGCGCCAACCCTGCGCGTCGCCGTCGGTCCGCAGGGCGGCGCGCCATGGTGGGCTAGGAGGCCGAGACCTTCTACTTCCGTGGCCTTCGGCCTTGGAGGCCGACGCGCAGCGAGCCGAAGGCGAGCGAAGGCCGGAGCCCGAGCGCGAGCGATCAGCGAGTGCGAGGCCCGGCTGGGACCGCGAGTGGGCGGATCACCCGGGCATCGCCTGGGTCCTGGATCAGTACCGGCGCCATCGTCCCGCCTGCTAGAGTCAGCGCCCGTGAGCCGAAACCTCGTGTTCATCACGGGCGGGTCGAGCGGGATCGGCCTCGCCCTCGCGCGGACGGTTCCCTTCGACGATGTCCAGATCTACGACATCAGTCGTCGGGGGAGCGACGACTTCGATCACATCGCCGCGGACCTCGCGAACCCCGAATCCTGGGACGTTCTCGGCGAGTTCTTCGTGCAGCAGATCCAGGGCTACGCGGGCGAGCGCGTCGTCTTCGTCCACTGCGCCGGAACCCTCGACCCCATCGGCTTCGCCGGGGAGGTGAGCGCCTCGGCCTACAAGCGCAACGTGCTGCTGAACAGCGCCGCGCCGCAGGTCCTGGGCGACGCCTTTCTCGACGCCGCACACCGGACGCGGGCGCAGTGCCACCTGCTCATGCTCAGCTCCGGTGCGGCGACCCATGCCTACGAGGGCTGGTCCTCCTACTGCGCGGGCAAGGCGGCGGTCAACCAGTGGGTGAGCACGGCGGGCGCGGAGCAGGTGCTGCGCGGAAACCACTGCCGGGTGCTCGCCGTCGCGCCCGGAATCGTGGCTACGGCCATGCAGGCCGAGATCCGCAACACGCCCGCGGATCGGTTTCCGCAGGTGGCGCGCTTCAAGGAGATGTACGAGCACGGTCAGCTCCGCGACCCGGAGACGGTGGCGCGAGAAATCTGGGCGCTCCTCGACCGTGATCTTCCCAACGGGGCGTTCGTCGATCTGCGCGAACCCACCGCCTGACTCCGCGTAGTGACGACCTGCACGCGGCAGCGAGGGATGCGATGAGGGTCGACGCCATTTCCGCGGTTGCGCGCGCGGAAAGCATCGATCGCCTCGAACGCGAGCGCTTCGACTGCGCGGTCGTCGGCGGTGGGATCGCCGGCGCCGGCGTGGCGCGCGAGGCGTCGCTGCGCGGCTTGTCAGTCGCGTTGCTCGAGGCCGAGGACTTCGCCTCGGGCACCTCGAGCCGTTCGTCGAAGCTCATCCACGGCGGGCTGCGCTACCTCGCCATGGGCGACGTGGGCCTGGTTCGCACCACCGCGCTCGAGCGCAAGGAGATCTTCCGGCTCGCGCCGCACCTGGCCGTCCGCCGCTGGATGGTGGTGCCGGCGCGCTCGTACGCGGGCCACCTCAAGAACCGCGCCGGGATCGCCACCTACGAGAAGCTCGGCGCCGTCGAGGGCGAGGACCTCCACCGAAACTGGAACCGCGAGGATCTCGAACGCGAGGAGCCGCTCATCGACCGCTCCGTCTACCGGTACGCCTGCGTGTACCGCGAGTACCTGACCGACGACGCCCATCTGGTGCTGGCCAACCTGCGCTCCGCCGTCGGCCGGGGCGCCGCGGTTCTCAACTACGCGGGGGTCGATGCGATCGTCCGCGAAGGCGGCGTGGCGGGGGGTGTGGAGGCCGCCTGCCGCTTCACGGGGCGGCGCTTTCGCGTGCGGGCCCGCTGTGTCATCAACGCGGCCGGTCCCTGGGTGGACCCGATCCGCCGCCTGGAGGATGCCGGGGCGCCGCCGCTGCTCCACCTCTCGAAGGGCGTTCACGTCGTCGTGCCCGCCGAGCGGCTGCCCGTCCGCAACATGCTGATCCTGAGGGCCGGGAACCGCCGCTCGATCTTCGTGATCCGACAGGGGGCGGTGACCTACATGGGGACGACGGACACCACCTACCGGCCGGGTCACGCGGTCTGGCCCGAGATCACGCGCGAGGACGTCGACTACGTGCTCGCCCCGACGCGCCGCGACCTCGGGGTGGATCCGATCCGCCCCGACGAGATCGTCGGCGCCTGGGCCGGGCTGCGGCCCCTGATCGCCGAGCCGGGGAAGCCGCCGCAGGAGATCTCGCGGCGCGACGAAGTGCTGGTCGGCCCGGCGTCCGTCGTCACGTTGGCCGGCGGCAAGCTGACCGGCTATCGCCCGATGGCGCGAGAGACGGTGGAACGGGCGGCGGAGGTCTGCTCCCTCGCCCTGGCGCCGCCGCCCGCGTCGGAGCCGCCGCTTCCGGGCGGCGACTTCGACGGCGATCTCGCGCCGTTGGAGGACGCGCTCGTGCGCGAGACGGGGGTCACGCCGGCGTGCGCGGCCCGGATGGTGCGCCTCTACGGCACCGAGGCGCGCGAGCTGGCCCGGGCCGGCGCCCAGCCGCTGGTGGACGGCGCGCCGGTGCTGGCCTCCGAGGTCGACTGGGCCGTGCAGGTGGAGGGGGCGGCCCGCGTCGAGGACGTGATCTACCGGCGCCTGCGCACGGCGTACTACGTGCCCGGGGCACGCGATGCCTCGGTGGAGCCCGTCGCCGACCGCATGGCGACGCTCCTGGGATGGGACGAGGAGCGCAAGCACGACGAGATCGCCCACACCCGCGCGCGCCTCACCGCGGACCTCGCCTTCCGCGACTGAATCCGCGCGGCGGGCGGGCGACGCTGCGACCGCTTACCTTCGAGCCGCGCCGATTCCGGGGGGCAGGCCACGCGATGGACCCGAAAGACACGGGCTCCGGGTTCTCCCCCGCGGCGCCGGCGGAAACCGGGGCCGCGCGAAGCAGCATCCGGAACCGGGTGGGACTGTGGCTCGGGCCGATCCTGTTCGTCGCGGTGTGGGCCCTGGCGGACCTCGACCCCGAAGCGCCCTCGGCCACCGCCATGGCGGCCGTCGCCGTGCTGATGGGAGTCTGGTGGGTCACCGAGGCGATCCCCATTCCGGCCACGGCGCTCTTGCCGATCGTGCTCTTCCCGCTGACGGGCATCATGAAGAGCGCGGAGGTCGCGCGCGAGTACGCGAGCTGGCTGATCTTCCTGTTTCTCGGCGGCTTCCTGATCGCGATCGCGGTGGAGCGCTGGAACCTGCACAAGCGCATCGCGCTCCACATCCTGAGGGTCGTCGGCGGCAGACCGCGGCGCCTGGTGCTCGGCGTCATGGCCGCGACGGCCTTCCTCTCGATGTGGCTCTCGAACACCGCGACCACGATGATGATGCTGCCGATCGCACTCTCGTTCGTCGTGCTCCAGGAGGAGTTCGACCGCCGGCGGCGTGAGGCGGGCGAGGTCGTCGATCCGCGCTCGGCGAACTTCGGGCTGGTGCTGATGCTGGGCCTGGCTCACGCGGCTTCGATCGGCGGTGTGGCCACGCTCATCGGCACGCCGCCCAACGGCGTTCTCGTCACCCAGTTCGCGCAGATCTTCCCGGAGGCGCCGGCGATCTCGTTCGCCCAGTGGATGGCGTTCGCCTTTCCCTTCAGCGCCCTCTTCCTGATGGTCGCCTGGCTGCTCCTGTGTCGGGTGATCTTCCCGCTGCCCGCCAGCAGTGCCTTCAGCGGGCGGGAGTTCATTCGCGCGGAGCTGAGGCGGCTGGGGCCGATCAGCACCGAGGAGCGCCGAGTGGCGTTCGTCTTCGCGGGCGTCGCCCTGCTCTGGATGACCCGCAAGGACATCCCGCTCGGCGCGGGCCTCACGCTGCCCGGGTGGTCCAGCGCCCTCGACGCCGTGCTGGCGCGCCTCCACGTCGCGCCCGTGGGCGCCCTGATCGACGACGCCACGGTGTCGGTGCTGATGGCCCTGCTGCTCTTCGCGATCCCGGCGAGCCGCGAGCGGGGCGGCCGGCTCATGGACTGGAACGCCGCCAAGGGCCTGCCCTGGGGCATCCTGGTGCTGTTCGGCGGGGGCCTGGCCCTCGCCGCGGGCTTCGAGGTCTCGGGCCTCTCGGCGTGGATCGGCGCCCGGTTCGAGTCGCTGGCGGAAGCGCCGCCGGTCGCAATGGTCATGAGCGTCATCGCCGTCGTCGCGGGCTTGACGGAGCTCACCTCCAACACCGCCACCGCCTCGATGGCCCTGCCCATCATGGCCTCCCTCGCCCGCGCGATCGAGGTCAACCCCCTGCTGCTGATGGTTCCCGCCGCGCTCGCCGCCTCCTGCGCCTTCGCGCTGCCGGTCGCCACGCCTCCCAACGCGATCGTCTACGGCTCGGGACGGGTGACGATCATGCAGATGATCAAGGCGGGAATCGTGATGAATCTCGTCGCGCTCGTCTTGATCACCGGGCTGATCTTCACGCTGGGCGCCGTCACCTTTGACGTCACCGGCGCGTTCCCACCGTGGGCGGCGGGTCCCTCCTAGGACGACGGTGAAGCTCCAGCGCTTGCAGGACGCCGCGCGAAGTCCCTACTCGATCCGCACCCCCTGACTCCGCAGCGCCGCCTGGACCCGGGGAACGTCCACGTCCCGACACGTGACGCCGTCCTCGGTCGAGACGGCCGCCGCGACGCCGGCGCCCTGGCCCGTGACCGTGCAGCACATCATCTGGCGCGTGGCGGCGTGGGAGATCCGGTCTCCGGCGACGCAGCGCCCGGCGACGAGGAGGTTCTCCACGTTCTGGGGGAGCGTGATGCGGTAGGGAACCTGGAAGTAGCGGCCCGTGGAGGGCATGACGGCGATTCC
>JAOTUO010000262.1 GCA_029863845.1 Myxococcales bacterium | reverse complement strand
GGTCGGGGGCGTCCGGGCCGACCGTCGATTTCCCGGCGGGGACTCGCCCGTCGCCCTCAATCCCTCCGCGAGAACACCCGAAGAGAAACCGATCGTGCGCCCCTCGCCCGTCGCACGACGGGAGGAGAACGTTGGCCCGCATCATCGACGTCGCCGAGCCGCTGGGGCTCTGGGACTACGCCGATCTGGCCTTCCTCGCCCCGGCCGTCCAGGCCTTGCGGGCGGAGGCCGCCACGCTCGTGCCGGCGCTGCGGGGCCGGAAGCTCTGGATGATCAACTCGACGCCCCAGGGAGGCGGCGTCGCCGAGATGCTTCCGAAGATGGTCTCGATGCTCCGGGAGCTGGGCGTCGACACCGACTGGGCCGTCATCCAGACCGATCGCCAGCCCTTCTTCGAGCTGACCAAGCGCATCCACAACATGATCCACGGCGTCGGGAGCCCCGATTTCAGCGGCGACGACCGCGATCTCTTCGAGCAGGTGGGGCGCGAGAACGCCGAGAAGCTCCGCCAGTACGTCCGGCCGAACGACATCGTGGTGGTCCACGATCCGCAGCCGGCGGTCGTGGGGGCGATCCTCAAGCGCGAGCTCGAACTGCCCACGATCTGGTGCTGCCACATCGGGCTGCCGGAGCGCCTGCCGGTCACGCGCGCCGTCTGGGAGTTCCTCGAGCCCTACGTCGCGACCTACGACCACGCCATCTTCTCGGCGCCCGAGTACATCCCCAGCTTCCTGGCCGGCGTCTCCGAGGTGATCCACCCGGCCATCGACCCGCTGAGCCAGAAGAACCGCGACCTCCACACCCACGGCCTGGTCGGCATCCTGTGCAACGCGGCGCTGGCCGTCGAGCACTCGCCGGTCCTCACGCCGGCTTTCGCGAGTCCCGCGATGCGCCTGATGCCGGATGGACGCTGGGCGCCGCCGAGCAGCTGGGACGACATCGGCATGCTGTCGCGGCCGATCGTGGCCCAGATCTCGCGCTGGGACCGGCTCAAGGGCTTCGCGCCGCTCCTCGACGCCTTCGCCCGGCTCAAGCGATGCCCGCGGCCGGACGCCGGTGAGGTGCACCGCAGCCGGCTCGAGATCGTGCGCCTGGTCCTGGCGGGACCGGACCCGGCCTCGGTGGCGGACGACCCGGAGGGGCTCGAGGTCCTCGAAGAGCTGCGGGCGAAGTACCTGGCGCTGGAGCCGCGACTCCAGTCCGACGTGGTGCTGCTCACGCTGCCGATGACCTCCCGCAAGGAGAATGCCCTGATGGTGAACGCCATCCAGCGCTGCGCCTCCTTCGTGGTTCAGAACTCGCTGCACGAGGGATTCGGCCTCACCGCTACCGAGGCGATGTGGAAGCGTACGCCGGTCGTGGGCACGCAGGCCTGCGGGCTGCGCCAGCAGATTCGCGACGGGCTCGACGGACGCCTGGTCGCCGACTCCACGGATCCCGAAGCGATCGCCGAGGTCCTCAACGAGATGCTCGTCGATCGCAACGCCCGCGAGCGGATGGGGCGCAACGGGCAGCGCCGGGTCTACGAGAAGTTCCTGATCTTCACCCAGCTCCGGCACTGGCTGCGCTCGCTGGCCGAGACCGCGACGCGTTGAACGCGCGTCCGACGGCAGCGTCCGTCGGGCCGGGTCCGAACGAGATCCCGCAGCGAAATCAAGCGCAGGCCAAACCAATCTTCGCAAGGCGGCGCAGCCGCCGCGCAGTGAGCCGAAGGCGAACGTAGTTCAGACCAGGGATGGCCGAGCCATTCGCGGAGGGATCTCGTTCGGACCCGGCCCCACCGGGCACGCTCGGCTCAAGCGCCGCGTTCGGCGTCGAAGAGCTGCTGCACGAGTGTGGCGAGCTCGCCGCTCTGGACGGTCGCGCGCAGCGGATGATCGTCGTCGACCTCGATCAGACGCACGAGATCCGGGGTTCCCGCGCGCGCGAGCACCCGGCTTTCTTCGGGATCGATCAGCGCGTCGCGCAAACCGTGCACGATCCACACGCGCACGCCGTCCGGCAGCCGAGCGGGCAAGCCGTGCCTCAGGGCCGCCTGGGCCAGCAGCAGCGTCGGACCCCGCCACAGGCCGCGCTGCAGCAGCGCCACCGCGACGGCGCCGCCGAAGGACGAGCCCACCAGGACATCCGGACGGAAGCAGGCGATGGTGTCGGTCTGGAGCGCGACGCAGGCCTCGAAGTCGCCGGTGTCCATGGCGGGGGTCACGGCCGTGAACCGCTCCGCGAGCAGCCGCGCCTTCGTCCCCTGCGGGCTTCCTTCGAGACCGTGGATGAACTGGACCTGCGGCGAGGCCATCGGCGACTCCGTCGGACGCGATCCCGCTAGGCCGGCGAGACCTCGACGGGAATCCCGTTGGCGACGCTCGTCCCCGAGGGCGCGTCGATGAGGTTCTCGTCGCACAGCTGATTGGCATTCGCGCCCGGCTGCATCGCGGCCGCCACCGACAGTCGCGCCGCCGGGTCGACGTGGCCGAAACCGTGGGGGAGGCTCACGACGCTGGGCATCATCTCGTCGCTGACGGTCACGCGCGCCGTCACTGCACCGGCGCGCGAGCGGACCTTGGCAGGCTCGCCCTCGCGCAGGCCGAGCCGCTCGGCGTCCACCGGGCTCACGAGCAGCCGGCAGCGATCGCGCCCCTTGGCGAGCCCGGGAACGTTGTGCAGCCACGAGTTCATGTCGCGCATCTGCCGGCGGCCGATGAGCACCAGTCGGCCGTCGTCCTCGCGGTGCTCCGCGAGGGCCCGGCGCAGGCGTTCGACGTCCTCCACGAGGATCTCGGGGGCGAGGTCGAGGCGACCGCCCTCGGTGCGGAGCATCTCGGGGAGCCGCGGCTCGAGGGGGCCGAGGTCGACGGCGTGGGGCACCCGCTCGAGCTTCGCGAGCGAGAGACCCTCGGCCGTGTCATCGAAGCGATCTCCGAAGGGTCCGGCGCGGAGCATGAGATCGAGCAGCCGCTCCGGGCCGCGCACGGCGCCGAGCTTCGCCCGCGCTGCCTCGATCGTCACGTCGGCGCAGGGGCTCCCGGGCCGGCCCACGAAGGTGGCGAGCATCCCGCCGAAGAGCAGGTCGTCGAGGGCCTCGGCCGTGGCGCCGTTCATCCGCGCCGCCACCTCCGTCAGGACGCAGCCGAGGTCCCTGGCCCCGGGCGACGCTTCGAACACGCGCGGCGACCAGCGCGCGAAGTTGCGCACCGCCGTACCCTGGAACAGGAAGTCGTAGTTCGCGTGCTCGAGCTGGGTGGTGGTGGGCAGGATCACGTCGGCGTATCGCGTCGTCTCGTTCCGGTAGATGTCGATGGAGACCATGAACTCGAGCTGCTCGAGGGCGCGGCGCAGCCGCTCTCCGTTGGGCGTCGACAGGACGGGGTTCCCGCACACGGTGACGAAGCCGCGGATGCGATCCTCGCCGGCCGACTCCGCCTCCATCTCCTCGGCCATCGCCGCGACGGGCAGCTGTCCGTCGAACTCGGGCAGGCCGCGCACCCGCGAGCGCCAGCGCGCGTAGGGGAGCGGCGCGCCGTCCGCAACGTGGGGCTCCGTCTGTCCCGTGGCCGGCCGCGGGAACATGGCGCCCCCCGGCCGGTCGAGGTTTCCGGTCAGGACGTTGACGACGTCCACCAGCCAGCTGGCCAGCGTCCCGAAGCGCTGGGTGCAGGTGCCGACGCGCCCGTAGCAGACGGCCGAGGGCGCGGCCGCGAACTCGCGCGCCAGCGCGCGGATCGCGCCGGCCTCGATGCCCGTGACCGACGCCACGGCGTCCGGCGAGAAGGGCTCCGCCAGGCGGCGCAGCGTCTCGATCCCGTCGCTGAAGGCGGCCAGGCGCCCCGGGTTCACGCGGTCCTCGTCGAAGAGCACGTGGACCAGCGCGAACAAAAAGAAGGCGTCCGTCCCGGGACGGATGGGGAGATGGCGGTCGGCGCACGCCGCGGTCTCGGTGCGCCGGGGATCCACCACCACGAGCCTTCCGCCCCGCGACCGCAGCGCCGCGAAGCGCTGCTTCACATTCGGCGCCGACATCAGGCTGCCCTGGGAGATCACCGGGTTGCCGCCGAGCGCCAGCAGGTAGTGGGTGCGATCGACGTCCGGGATCGGAATCGCCCAGGCGTCGCCGAAAAGCAGACGGCTGCTCAGGTTCTTGGGCAGCTGGTCCATGGTGGCGGCGGAGAAGAGCCGCTCGCTGTCGAGCGCCCGCACGTACATCGGCACGTAGAGGAGGCCCGAGAGGCTGAAGCCGAGGGGGTTGCCGATGTAGGTGCCGACGGCGTCCTTGCCGTGCGCCTCGCGGATCGCGAGAAGGCGCGAGCCCACGAGAGCGAGCGCCTCCTCCCAGTCCATCTCCTTCCAGCCGGAGGCGCTGCGCCGTAGCGGCCGGCGGATCCGATCCGGATCGGCGTGAATTCCCTGCATGGCGGTGGCCTTGGGGCACAGGTAACCGCGGCTGCGGGGGTCGTCCTCGTCGCCGCGGACCGAGAGCACGCGCGCGGCCGCGCGGTCGACCTCGAGCCGCAGGCCGCAGCAGGCCTCGCAGATGGGGCACGAGCGGTGCACGACCTCCGGGTTGGGCGACGGCGTCGGTCTCGGCGATGCCATGCGGAGCTCCTGGGCGAAATGCCCGCGGAGCATACACCCGGCCCGAGGGCCGAGACGAACCGGCGCCGGCCGCTCGGCTGGAAGAGCCGCAGGGACGGCGCTAAGTCTTAAGGGCTCCAGCCACGACCGCAGCGAGGCCCCCCATGCGTACCGAACTGTGCGATCGACTCGGAATCGAGTTCCCCATCTTCGCCTTCACCCACTGCCGCGACGTCGTGGCGGCCGTCAGCAACGCGGGCGCATTCGGGGTCCTGGGGGCCGTCGGGTTCTCGGCCGAGCAGCTCGAGGTCGAGCTCAAGTGGATCGACGAGCACGTGGGCGACAACCCCTACGGCGTCGACATCGTGATCCCCGGCAAGTACGCGGGCCAGGGCGAGCTCGACGCCGAGAAGCTCGAGGCGCAGCTCCGCGCCGCCATCCCCCACGGCCACCGCGAGTTCGCCGCCAAGTTGCTCGCCGACCACGGCGTGCCGATGCTGCCCGAGGGCGAGAAGGCCCGGGAGCTCCTCGGCTGGACGGCCGCCACGGCGGGACCGCAGATCGAGACCATGCTCAAGCACGAGAAGGTGCGGGTCGTGGCGAACGCCCTCGGCACGCCGCCCACGGACGTGATCCAGGAGATCCAGAACTCGGGCCGGCTCGTCGCGGCGCTCTGCGGCGGCGCCCATCACGCGCTGAAGCACAAGGAGGCGGGCATCGACTTCATCATCGCGCAGGGGACCGAGGGCGGCGGCCACACGGGCGAGATCGGGAGCGTGGTGCTCTGGCCGGAGGTGATCGACGCGGTGGCGCCCACGCCCGTGCTCGCAGCCGGCGGGATCGGCACCGGCCGCCAGATCGCCGCGGCTCTCGCCATGGGCGCGCAGGGCGTGTGGACGGGCTCGCTGTGGCTCACCGTCGACGAGGCGGAGTCCCCGCCCGCGCAGAAGCAGACCTTTCTCGACGCCACGAGCCGCGACACGGTGCGCTCGCGCGCCTGGACGGGAAAACCAGCCCGCATGCTCCGCAACGACTGGACCGACGCCTGGGCCGCCGCCGACACGCCCGATCCCCTGGGCATGCCGCTTCAGTTCATGGTGACCGCCGACGCCGTGTCGCGCACGAACCGCTACGCCAGCAAGGCCCAGGCCGTGGCCTTCAATCCCGTCGGCCAGATCGTCGGCACGATGAACGAGATCCGGCCCTGCCGCGCGGTGATCCAGCAGCTGGTCGAGGAGTACGTCGACGCGGTCGACCGCCTCGTGCGGCTCACGCCGCAGGACTGAAGCGGAGCTTCGCGCGGGGAGCGTCCCCGGATTCACGCCTTCGCGATCACCCGGTCCGCGAAGCCCTCGAGCGCCGCGATCTTCTGCTCGAGGCTCATCGTGTCCTTCTCGTAGGCGTTGCGGAAGCCCACGATGGCGTCGGTCACACCGAGATCTTCGAGACGCCGCACTCCGTCGAGGGTGTAGCCGTCCAGCGAGATC
>JAOTUO010000021.1 GCA_029863845.1 Myxococcales bacterium | reverse complement strand
CTTCGGCGTGGGCGTGATCGCGATCGTCGCCGTCTTCCAGGCCCGTCGCGGGGCCCCGCGCGGTCTCCTGGCACTGGGCGTGGCGCTGTCGCTGCTGGCGATGCTGGCCAACCCCTGGGGCTACCGGCTGCTGACCTATCCGCTCGACTACCTGCAGCCCGACTCGCCGTTCCGGACCATCCTCGAGTGGCGCCCACCGCCCTTCGGTCTCGACCCGCGCGGCTTCGAGGGGCGATTCTGGTGGTTCGCGCTGCTCGCCGCGCTCGGTCTTCCGTCGGCGCTCCGGCGCGAGGGCGAGCGCGACATCGCGGTTCTCGCCCTCGTGACCTTCGCGATGGCCGTGACGTCGCGGCGCTTCATCCCGCTCTTCGCCGTGACGGCGGCGCCGCTGGTGGGCCTGTGGGTGCGGGGACTGGGCTCGCGGCTGCGCGCGGGCCCGCGGGTGCGCCTGGCGCTGGCCGCCGCCGCGCTCGCGGGGTCCGCCTTCCTCGTGCACGGCGTACGCCTGCACCCGCGCTACCTGGACCGCTGGACGCGCGCCGACACCTATCCGGAAGCCGCGCTCCGGGTGCTGAATGCACTCGGGCCTCCCGAGCGCGTGCTGAACCACTACGTCTGGGGCGGCTACATCCTGCTGCACGCACCCGCGGCGCGGGTCTTCATCGACCAGCGTGCCAACACCGTCTACGACGAGACGATCGTGCGCGATTACCGCTTCCTCACCACCGGCAAGCCCGGCGCGCACGAGCGCGTCGCCCGCTACGGCGCCGACGCGGCCCTGGTGAACACGGGATCGCCGCTGGCCGCCGGGCTGCTCCGCGAGCCGGGCGCCTGGATTCCCGTCTACGCGGACGCGCTCGCCACGATCCTGGTGCCACCGGACTCGCCGCTGCGCGGGTCGACCCGGCAGGCCGGCGATCACCCGGACGTCCTGCTGCAACGGGCCGGGAACGCCTTGCGCCGGGGCGATCTCGCGCGCGCCGAGGCGCTGCTGGAGAAAGCGATCGCCCTCGATCCCCTCGTCCTGCGCAGCTACGCCGGCCTCGCCCAGTTGCACGCGCGCGCCGGGGATCGGGCGGGCGTCACGCGCAGCATCGAGCGGGGTCTGCGCGCGGAGCCGCGGCGACGCGACACCCTGTACGAGGCCGAGGCGCGCGCCTGGGAGCTGGCGGGCGAGCCGGCGCTGGCGCTGGAGGCGCTCGCGCGGGTCGGCCTGCGCGGCCCCTTCGACGATCGCGGTCGCATCGATCGCTGGATCGCGCGGCTCGAGCTCGATCTCACGTCGGAATCGGATCGCCGATGATCGCCTTGCGCACGCTCTCCACCAGCTCCTCGGGCTCGTAGGGCTTGTAGAGGAATCCCGAGAGGCCCCGGACGGAGAAGCGCTCGGCCGCCTTCTCCTTGTCGTAGCCGCTGGTGACGACGATGGGGATCTCCGGACGGATGCGCAGCATCTCCACGAACGCCTCGGCGCCTCCCACGCCCGGCATGACGAGGTCGAGGACGACCGCTTCGATCTCGTCGCTCTGCGCGCGGAACAGATCGATCCCGGCCTGGCCTCCGAGCGCGGCCAGGACCTCGAAGCCGGCGCGCTCGAGGAACTCGCGAGCGAGCTCGAGCACGGACTCGTCGTCGTCGACGATCAGGATCTTCCCGCCCTTCCCCGCCGGTCGTTCGGGATCCCGGGGATCGGACGCCGGCGCCGCCGCGGAGTCCGCGCACGGAAGCAGCACGCGGAACGTGGTGCCGCTGCCGGGCCCGCTCTCGATGCCGATCACGCCCCGGTGGGCGACGACGATCCCGAGCACGGCGGCGAGGCCCAGGCCGCGGCCGGAGGATTTCGTCGTGAAGAAGGGCTCGAAGATGCGCTGCTGAATCTCTGGGTCCATACCCGAACCCGTGTCCGACACTTCGAGAACGACGTAGTCGCCGGGAGCGGCGTCGGGAGTTCCGAAGCCGCCACTGAGATCCCGGGCTTCCGCGGCGCGCACGCCGGTGGCCACGCGGATCGTCCCGCCGCGTTCGCCGAGCGCGTCGCAGGCGTTGGAGACCAGATTCACGAGCACCTGCTGGATGCGCGTGACGTCGCCCTCGATCGGCGGCATGCCCTCTGCGAGATCGAGCTCGAGGCGACCCCGGTCGCCGGCGGAGGCGCAGAGCAGGTCGTGCGTGCCCAGCACGAGCTGCGAGAGATCGAGAAGCCGGCGCGTCATGGGGGTCCGGCCCGAGTAGGTGAGCATCTGCTCGGTGAGCCCCGTCGCGTGCTCGGTCGCCGAGCGGATCCGCTCGAGCCGCTCCCGCGGCGAGACGCCGGCGTCGAGGTCGGCGAGCGCGAGTCGGCTGTTGCCGCGGATCACGGCGAGCATGTTGTTGAAGTCGTGCGCGATGCCGCCGGCGAGCACGCCGAGGCTCTCGAGCCGCTGCACCTCGCCCAGGTGCAGGTCGAGCCGGTGCCGCTCCTCTTCGGCCCGCTTGCGCTCGGTGACGTCGCTCACGACGCCCACGAAGCGGGCGACCCCGTCCTCCTCGGCACGCACGGTCGTGTGGAAGAGGACGTGGATCCAGCGCACCTCGCGCTGCTTGTCGATGATCCGGAACTCCATCTCCTGCAGGGGTCCCTCGAGAGCGCCCCCGAGCTGGCCGAAGGCGTACTCGACGTCATCGGGATGGACGAGCGCGAGCCAGCCGTGTCCGTCGAGCTCTTCCGGACCGAAGCCGGTGATGCGGCCCATCCCATCGCTCGCCCACTCGAATGCGACGTTGCGATCGCGATCGACGCTGAGCGCGAACGCGAAGTCCGAGGCCAGCTCCGACAGGGTACGGTAACGCTCCTCGCTCTGGCGCAGCGCCGCTTCCGCTGTGCGGCGATCGGCGATCTGCTCCTCGAGCACCGAGACGGATTGCGCAAGCTCGGCGGTCCGCTCCTCGATCCGCCGCTCCAGGGTCTCGCGCGAGCGCAGCAGCGAATCGCGGGTGCGGTCGCTCACGACGGCGATCTGCAGGGCGAGCGTGAGCGACCCACCCAGAATCCAGGCCCCGACCAGGAGCTCGGGCTGGGGCGGCCCCTTGGTGACGAGCCAGATCGCCGACGCCAGGTCGAGGCCGGCCATCCCGGCGAGCGCGGGCGCCAGCCCATGCTGCCAGGAGAAGGACGCAGCACCGCGCGTGGCGCGGAATGCGACGACCGCCGCCGCCGCCGCCGAGGTCGGCTCGACGAGGAATCCGAGCGCGTGGGAGCTGAGCGCATACCCGTTCTGAACGAGCAGCCCCCGACCGAGCCCGACGGCGAGCGCAGCCGGGATCATCCAGCGCGGCCGGCGCTGCCCCGCGAACGCCATCGCGCCCACCAGCAGCAGCACCGGGTAGAGAGTCCCGAGCGCGTGGCCGAACAGCAGGCTCCACGCAGAGGAGTCGCCGATCAGGACGACGCAGA
The DNA here is from genome assembly GCA_029863845.1 of Myxococcales bacterium. Taxonomy (GTDB): domain Bacteria; phylum Myxococcota_A; class UBA9160; order UBA9160; family SMWR01; genus JACZXC01. The sequence goes on along the minus strand of JAOTUO010000021.1, from coordinate 21,374 downwards.
CTCCGGCACCGAGGAGGGACAGGGCGCCCAGGCCCCAGTAGGCGATGGGACCGGCGTCGGAACGGCGCATGAGGTTGAAGCCGACACCGCCGAGCGCCACCAGGAAGACCAACAGACCGAATTCGACCACGAGAGCCCCGTACCCCGGGAGTAGGATACCATCTCACGAGGTTGGAGGACCCACGAGGTGACCCACGAGGAACGCGCACGCTTCGCCGAAGCCCTGCGCTTCGCCCTCGAGGCTCACGGCGACCAGAAGCGGAAGGGGACCCGGATCCCCTACGTGAGCCACCTTGTCCAGGTGGCCGGGCTCGTCCTCGAGCACGGGGGCGACGTCGAGCAGGCCATGGCCGGCCTGCTGCACGATGTGATCGAGGACTGCGGGCCCGTGGACGATTCGACGCTCACCGAGTGCTTCGGGCCCGAGGTGACGCGCATCGTGCGCAGCTGCACCGACGTGCTCGAGGGAGACACTTCGGACAAGAAGTCCGACTGGCTGACGAGGAAGCAGCGCTACATCGAGCACCTGCGCGGCGCCGACGCACGCGTGAAGCTGGTGGCGGCCTGCGACAAGCTAGACAATCTGCGGTCGCTCGTGGCGGATCTCCACGCCGAGGGCCCCTCCACGCTCGAGCGCTTCCGCGGCACCCCCGCGCAGACGCGCTGGTACTACGACGAGGTGCGCCAGGCGCTCGGCACGGAGCTGCCACAGCGCCTGCTCTTCGAGGTCGATGCCCTGAACGACGAGTTCCGGCGCCTGGTGCCGGAGCCCGCAGACGTGGAGACGATGCCTTGACGCTGCGAACGCTGTTGGTGCCCGTGGACTTCTCCGAGGACTCCACGGCCGCTCTCGAGATGGCCGTGGACCTCGCGAAGGCGCTGGGCGCGAGGATCCGGCTCCTGCACGTCTTCCATTCGCCGCCGGAGATCTACGCGCCGTACGGGGGCATCCAGCCCGCGATACCGGGGATGGCCGAGATCCCGGAGGCCGCCATGCGCTGCCTCGACCTCGAGCTGGAGAAGGTTCGCGAGGCGGGCTCCGAGGCCGAGGGCGAGGTCCGGGAGGGACTCCCTTCGGATGCGATCGTGGCGGCGGCTCGGGAATGGGACGCGGACCTGATCGTGATGGGGACCCGAGGGCACACGGGACTCGAGCACGTGCTCCTCGGGAGCGTCGCCGAGCGGACGCTTCACAAAGCGCCCTGCCCGGTGCTGACCGTGCGCGCCAAGGGAAGCTGAGGTGCGAAAGCATGTCTGCAATCGTGAAGCGACTCCACGACCTCCTCGACCGGAGCGGGGTCACCTACGAAATCCTCCATCACCACACGGATTTTCGCGCTAAGACGACCGCCGAGGATACGCACACGCCGCCGCGGGAATTCGCGAAGTCGATCTTCCTGTGGATCGACGGGCAGTACGCCCTGGCGGTGCTGCCGGCCTCGCACTTCCTCTCGGAAGCGAAGCTCGCGCGCAGCCTCGACGCGAAGGAGGTGCGGCTCGCCTCGGAGTTCGAGATGGAGGACCTCTGTCCCGACTGCGACGTGGGCGCGGCCCCGCCCTTCGGCAACCTCTACGACCTGCCGGTCTACGTCCACCCGATCATCGCGCGGGACGAGATGATCACGTTCAATGCGGGGACCCACGAGGACGCGGTGCGCATGGCCTACGACGACTACGAGCGACTCGTGAAGCCGCGCGTCGTCTCGATGACGCGCCACGAGCAGGAGTAGCGGCTAGCGCTGCGCCTGCTTCTCGTAGGTGCCGACGATCTCGACGCGGGCCAGCACGTGGCCCTCCATGGCCTTTTCGAGATCCGCGGCGCTCGGCTCGTTCAGGTCCGGCAAGCGCGCGTCGAGTGCGTAGAGCTTGTGAAAGTAGCGGTGGCGTCCGATCGGCGGACACGGTCCGCCGTAGCCCGTGCGCTTCCAGTCATTGCGGCCCTGGAGCGTGCCCTCCGGCAGCCCGTCCTCGGTCACGGCCTCCCGGATTCCCCTCGCCTCGGCCGACACGTTGTAGAGCACCCAGTGGACCCAGGTCATCTTTGGCGCTTTCGGGTCGGGGGCGTCGGGATCGTCGACGATCAGCGCGAAGCTCCGGGTCCCTGCGGGCGGCTGCGACCAGCGCAGCTCCGGAGAAACGTCCTCGCCCTCGCAGGTGAAGCGCGTCGGGATCTCGGCCCGGTGCGCGAAGTTCGGTGACTCGATCGCAAACGGTTTCGTGTCGTCGCCCATGGCCCCCTCCTGCTTGCAGGCGGGCGCCGCGACGAGCAGGCAGGCCAGGGTCACGACGATCCCGCGCTCGATCACTCCCCCTATTTCACCGCGAATCGCGGCGGAAGCCAAGCCCGGGGGAAGCCGAGCCTAGTGGAGAAGCGGCGAGGCCGGCTCGTCCGCGTCCTCGTCGGGCAGCGGCAGGTCGAGAGAAGCGAGCAGGCGATGCACCTGGTCCTCTTCGCTGAGGCGCTTGAGGGCGCGGGACTCGATCTGCCGCACTCGCTCGCGCGAGAGGCCGATGGAATGGCCGATCTGCGCCAGGGTCCGCGGATCCTCGCCGTCCAGACCGAAGCGCCATTCGAGGATCTTGCGCTCGCGCGCGTCCAGTGCCCCGAGCAGGCGCTCGATCTCGCGCCCGACCTCGAAGCGGTCGATGCCCTCCACCGGGTCGGCGGCGGCCTCGTCGGAGAGCACGTCCTCGAGCGTGAACTCGTCGGTTCCCCGAAGCGTCGCATGGGTCGAAACGATGGGCTTCATGCTGGTCGCGATCCGGTCCAGCGCCGGCGGCTCCACCTCGAGCGCCGCCGCGAGCTCTTCGCGCCGCGGCAGGCGGCCCAGGCGCTGCCGCAGCTCCTGCTGCACGCGCCGATAGCGGAGCTGGAGCTCGTAGATGTGCGAGGGCACGCGCACCGTGCGCGAGTGGTTCTGGATCGCGCGGATCAGCGCCTGCTCGATCCACCACACCGCGTAGGTCGAGAACTTGAAGCCGCGGTGGTAGTCGAACTTCTCGACGGCCCGAATCAGGCCGAGGTTCGCCTCCTGGATCAGGTCGATGAAAGGAACGCCCATGTTGCGGTAGCGCTTGGCGTTCTTGACCACGAGCTTGAGGTTGTGGGTCACGAAGGTCTGCTTCGTCTCGTCCAGGAGCGCCAGGGCACGCTCGGCCCGCGCGAGACTCGCCCGCGCCGAGGGCAGACCGAGTCCCAGCCGCCGCCGCGTCTCGGCCGCGGCGCCGCTGCGCCCGGTAGTGCGGAACTCCTGGAAGTAGCGGTAGATCTCGAGGAGCACCTCGAACGCGAGGCCCGTGGCGCCGAGCACCTCGGCGATCTGCGAGTCGATGTCGGCGACCCGCGACTGCGCGCGGCGGCTGCGCGAGCCAGCCAGGGCGTCGCGGTCCGCGAGCAGCTTCTCGACCTTGGCGAGGCTCGCATCGATCCGGCGGCCGTAGTCGCGTCCGCTCCCGTCGCGGAAGCTGGCGCTGAGCGCGGCCGTGACGTGCCCCGAGCGCCGGCGCTCGTGCCAGCGGTCGACGATCGCACGGGCCGTGGCGCAAATGGCGACCATCGCGCCGCGGAAGGCCAGCTCCTGGGCCTCCATCACCCGGGCCAGCTCGTAGGTCTCCTCCTTGGTGAGCACCGGGATCGCGGCAATCGACCGGATATAGTGGTGGAGGGAGTCTTCGCTCTCACTCGAACCCGTCGCCTTGGACCGGGCGGTGGGCGAAGGCCGGGCCCCCGGACGCACCGGCGCCACCGACCCCTGCTCCAGGGCACTCGAGTCGCCGCGATCCGGATCTCGCGGCTCTCGATCGAACTCGTTCATGCAGAAACCCCTTCCGCCTTGGCCACTTCCGGCGGCGCGCCCGGCTCTTCAGCGGTCCCCGAGTACCCCGTGGGTGCCCGGGGGTTGTACTTGGTGACTCATCGCCGGATTCGACCCAAGTCAACTTACGCACCGGACCGAAATTTCAACTCGTTGGATGCCAGCCGGCTGCCGGTGGTTCATTTTCGCGTCGATCCCCTGGGGGATCCAGCTGCCGCGGGCGCCTGCCGGCCCCCCGGCCCGGCGCGGGGACGCGCCGGTCGGCTACTCCGAGAGAAGCGATTCCCCGCGGAGGGCCTTCCACACCCGCCACACGATCCGCCCCAGGCCCCGGGGCTCTCCGGGGCGGTCGCTGGGGTTCACGGGCCCTGCCGCCACCTGGACGCGGTCCGGCCGGCCCGCGAAGAACCGGAAGCGGTTGCAGTACTGCTCGGGCCCAGTCCCTTCGAGGAAGACCTCCGGCGCGCCGTTGCAGCGCAGGCCGGCCGGATGCCCCGCTTTCGCAACCACGGAGACGCGCTCGATGCCCGGCGGCAGCCCGAACGCCGACCGTCCCGCCGTCCCCACGGCCGCGGTCAGGAACTCCGCGAAGATGGGAAGCGCGGCGCCGGCGCCCGTGAGACCGATGCTCTCTCCGTCGTCGAAGCCCACCCAGACGCCCGCCACGAGGTCGGGCGTGTAGCCGATGAACCAGGCGTCGCGGTAGTCGTTGGTGGTGCCGGTCTTCCCCGCCACCTCGCCCCGGTAGCCCCAGCCGCGCAGGCCACGGCCGGTGCCACGCTCGATCACGCCCACGAGGGCGGAGGTCACGAGCCAGGCCTCCGCGGGATCGAAGACGACGTCGCGCTCGACGAGCGTCTCCTCGCGCAGGGTTCCGGAGCGCTCGACCACGCGCAGCAGCGCGCGCGGCGACGTCTTCACCCCGCCCGCCGCGAGCACGCCGTAGGCTCGCGTCATTTCGAGCGGCGTGACTTCCGAGGATCCCAGGGCGAGGCTCGGCACGACCGCCAGCCGGCTCTCGATCCCCAGCCGTCGCGCCGTTGCGGCGATGCGCGCCGGTCCGAGCTGCTGGCCGAGTCGCGCCATCGGGACGTTGAGCGAGTCCTCGATGGCCTCGCGCAGGGTGACCGGTCCGCGGAAGGAGAGGTCGTGGTTCTCGGGCTCCCAGTTCCGCTCCTCGCCCTCCGCGTCGACGCCCGGGACGAGCAGCGGCTCGTCGACGAGGACGGTCGCCAGCGTGAAGGTCGCCCCCTCACCGTCACGCCGGGCCAGCGCGGCGAGGGCGACCACCGGCTTGAAGACGCTGCCCGGCTGCCGGCGCGCCTCGCTGGCGCGGTCGAACTGCGAGCGCCCGTAGTCTCGCCCGCCGACCAGGGCCAGGATGTCGCCGCTGTGCGGGTCGAGCGCGACGACGGCGCCCTCGAGGGGCGATTCGGGTCGCACGAGCTCCGGCCGGCTCGCCTCGAGGCGCTCGAGGCCCCGGCGCAGCGCGCGTTCTGCGAGCCGCTGCAGGCGCGCGTCGAGCGTGGTGTAGATGGCGAAGCCGTCGCTCTCGAGCGATTCGGCGGTGTAGCGCGCCTCGAGGCCCTGCCGGAGGAAGTCGACGAAGTAGGCGGCGGACCGCTCGGAAACCGGCCTCGGCCCCAGCGCCAGCGGCGCCGCGACGGCGGCGCGGTACTCGGGCTCTGCGATGCGATCCTGCGCCAGCAGCTGGCCGAGCACGAAGTCGCGCCGCTCGCGCGCGTCCTCGGGGTTCCGGAAGGGCGAGTAGAGGCTCGGTCCGGGCAGGATCCCGACCAGCAGCGCCGACTGCGCGAGGTCGATCTCGCCCACGGAACGCGCGAAGTAGTGGCGCGCGGCGCGGCCGACGCCGTGAATGCCCACCGAGCCGCTCTGACCGAGGTAGACCTCGTTGAGGTAGGCCTCGAGGATCTCCTCCTTGCTGTGCCTGCGCTCGAGCATCACGGCGATCAGCGCCTCGCGCAGCTTCCTCCCCAGCGACCGCTCGTGCGTGAGGTAGACGTTCTTCACGAGCTGCTGGGTGAGCGTGCTCCCGCCCTGCACCACGCGCTGTGCCCGCAGGTTGGCGAGGAAGGCGCCGCCGATCCGCTTCAGGTCGAGGCCACGGTGCTGGAAGAAGTGCTGGTCCTCCATGGCCAGGATGGCCTCGACGAGGTGCGGCGGAACCTCGGCCAGACGCACGGGTTCGCGGTCCTTGGCGCTGGCGTCGTAGAAGGCGCCGATCGGCGCCGGCTCGACCTCCAGGGCCGCGAGGAACCGGCGACGCGCGTCCCGGATCGATTCGATGCGGCCGCGGCGGTCGAGACGGAGCGTGGCCGCGCCATCCGATTGGTCGCGGATCACCCACTCCCACTCTCCGGCGGCGAACTCGCGGGGGCCCACGGCCGGGCCGGCAGCGGGCCGGTAGCCGGCGCGTTCGAGGTGCTCGCGCAGGCCGGCCCGCTCGGGGCTCATCCCGGGCCGCAGGATCAGGGGCCGCGAGTAGACGCGCGACGGCAGCCGCCGGAAGGCCTCGCCGAAGCGCGATTCCACGTCGGACTGAAGCAGCGCCAGCGCCAGGAGCAGGAGGGGGATCGTTGCGATCGCCAGCACCGCGGCGGCCCACGCCCGGAAGGAGCGTCGTCTCCGCTTCGACAGCTCGACTCCGTAGTTCTTCCTCACTGCACGGCTCCGCCGCTTAGGGTAGTGCCGAACGCCTTCGAAAGGGAAGAGGGGCGCCGCGAAGGCATGCGCGCGCCCCGCCCCGCGTTGCATTCACGCGCTGCGGCGCTATCTGGAGGGCGTGCGAGGCTTTCTCCTCCGCATGGCGATCGGCGCGCTCGGGCTGTGGATCGCGCAAGAGATCGTCCGGGGCGTGGAGATCGAGGGCACGGACACCCTGCTCGCGGCAGCCGTTCTGCTCGGAGTCGCCAACGCGTTGGTGCGGCCGGTGGTGGTCTTCCTCACCTTTCCGATCACCCTCGTCACACTGGGCCTGTTCCTGCTGGTGATCAATGCCGCGATGCTGGGTCTGGTGGCGTCGCTGCTGCCGGGCTTCTCGCTGAGCGGGTTCGGGCCGGCGCTGGTCGGGTCGATCGTCGTCAGCCTGACGGGCTGGTTCGCGTCCTGGACCATCGGCCCCACGGGCCGCTTCGAGATCCTGATCGCGAAGCGCCGTCGCTGAGCGGCGCGCGCCGGAGCCCCGACAGATGGGAGACAGCCGTCAAGGGGCACATTGCCCCACCTCCGGGGGCGGAGCCGTTCGCAGCCGGCGGACCTGAGCTGGCGGAATTGCAGCGAAATCGCTGCCCCCCGTTTGGGGGACGCAGCGCGGCCCTGTTTGCTGTAACCAGCGGTCTGGGCTTCAGCCGGGGAGGCAGCCGCGGATCGAAGGGCCGTGACGCAGTGTGGCATGGTCACAGCGCACGGCCCCTCCTCCGCGCGCTTTGCCGGCTCGCAGAGGGCCAGTCAAGACAGAACGTCCGCCATTCCTGATCGACCCTCGGGGCCCGCTCTCGCGAGCGGGCCCCACCTGCTACTGCACCCGCGGGTGTATAATCGCCCGTGCCGGCGATGCCGCAGGAACAGCTCGCGCTGGAGCTCGTGGAGTCGATCTACGCGGGGGCGATCGATCCCCCGTCGTGGGACGGTTTCGTCCGGCGGCTATCCGAGGCATACGGCGGAGCCGCCGTCAGCCTCTCTTTGCAGATGCCGAACATACGGTCGCTCGAGCCGGCGGTCGCGTACTACGCGGCGAACCTGCTCGAAGAGCTCACCGAGATCGCCGAGAAGCACGCAGCCGAAGGCCTGCCCTGGGGATCCTTCAACGACGAGCAGTTCACGAGCCGCTTCGCGCGGGCGAGCGAGAACTTTCCCGACGAGAAGCTCCCGCAGACCGCCTTCTACCGCGAGGTCATGAAGCCGCAGGGGCTGGCGCCCGAGGCGCCGATCGTGCACGTGATCTCCAACGATCGCGCCCGGCCGATCTCGGGCGTCGGCATCTGGCGGCGGGAGGGCGGGCGCCCCTTCACCGAGGCGGATCTCGCTCTCGGCGACCTCCTGGTTCCCCACCTCGCTCGGGCCTTCGAGATCTACTGCCAGATCGGCGAGATCCGCAACGAGCGCGGCGCCCTCGCGGAGGTGGTCGACCGCCTGCCCGTCGGTGTGGTCCTGATCGACGCGCTCCGGCGGCCGGTCCTCGTGAACCGCTACGCCGAGCAGATCGCCGAGCGCCATGACGGGTTCCTCCTCTCCGACGACGGGCCGCGCGTCGCGGATCCGCGCGAGAACCGCATCTTCCGCGAGCAGCTGGGCAAGGCGATCGTCATCGGAGCGAGCTCGGGGAGGGGGCCCAACCACGTGATGTCCGTCTCGCGGCCCTCCGCTCGGCGCCCTTACGCGATGATCGTCGCCCCGCTGCTCGCCCCTCCGGCCAATCGCACCGATCGCGACGCGGTCGCTTCCATCTTCATCGGCGACCCCGAGGCCGGCCAGATCGCGGCCTGCGATTTCCTGCGGACCCTGTACTCGCTCACCCAGGCCGAGGCCGAGCTCGTGGCGCTGCTCGCGCGCGGCCGCACGCTGGAGGAGGCCGCGGCGGAGCGCCGCGTCACGCTGAACACCGTGCGCAGCCAGCTCAAGCAGGTCTTCGCGAAGACGGACACGAACCGGCAGGGACAGCTCATGCGGCTCGTGCTCACGGGCGTCGCGGGGATCCAGGACGAGCCGGACTAGGCGGGGTCCGCCCCGGATCAGGCGTGCTGCTTCAGCCTCTCGATGCGCTCGGCGAGCGGCGGGTGGCTCATGAAGAGGCGGCCGAAGCGTCCGCGCCCGCCGGAGATGCCGAAGGCCGCCATCTGCTCGGGCAGGGACTGACCGTCGGCCACGGCCTTCAGGCGTTCCAGCGCCGCGATCATCTTGTTGGCGCCGGCCAGCCGCGCGCCCCCGGCGTCGGCGCGGAACTCGCGCCGGCGCGAGAAGGCCATCACGATCGTGCTGGCGAGGATCCCGAAGACGATCTGCGCCGCGATGCTCGTGAGAAAGAAGCCGATGCCGAGGCCGCGCTCGTTCTTGAGAATCACGCGATCCACGAAGAAGCCGACCAGGCGCGACAGGAAGAGCACGAAGGTGTTCACGACGCCCTGGACGAGGGCCAGCGTGACCATGTCGCCGTTGGCAACGTGGCTGATCTCGTGACCGAGCACCGCCTCGATCTCGTCCTTGTTCATGCCCCGGAGCAGGCCCGTGCTCACGGCCACGAGCGCGGCGTTCTTGCGCGCACCGGTGGCGAAGGCGTTGGGGCTCTCCGAGGGAAAGACCGCGACCTCGGGCATGGCGATGCCGGCCGCCTGGGCCTGGTGGGAGACGGTCTGCACGAGCCAGGCCTCGGCGTCGTTGCCAGGCCGCTCGATGACCTTCGCCCCGGTCATCCGCTTCGCCATCCACTTGGAGATCGCCAGCGAGATGAAGCTGCCGCCCATCCCGAAGACGGCGCTGAACACCAGCAGCTTGCCCATGTCGAGGTTTACGCCGCGCTCGTCGAGGATCGTGTTGACGCCCAGCAGGCTCATCACTGTGTACAGGACGGCGAGCACCGCGATGTTGGTCACGATGAACAGGACGACACGCTTCATCGATCTACTCCCTTCGCCTTCGAAGCCGCAAGGCGGCGCTTCGAATCCGCTGACGGTCGCCTGACAAGGTAGGTTCCGCCGGCGGGGGGTCAAGCGATCCGGAAGAAGGTGAGCTCCCAGCGATCGTCTCGGAGGTCGTGGCGCAGGATGCAGACGGAGCCGTCGTCGGCCCGGACGCGGAAGTAACGATGGTCCTCGCCCTCCCAGGCGTCGATTCGCTCGACGACCTCGCGCAGCCGCCCCGACCAGCCGAAGCGCAGCGGGATCTCACAGTCCGGCCCGGCCTGCGTATCGACGATGAACGCGCCCACGCGCTCATCGTAACCGCTGGCGGCGCCTGCTTCAGTCGGGGGCGGCGGGCGGCGGCGAGCGGCCGCCCGGGTCGCCCCCCGCCACGCCGCGCTCCAGGTAGAAGAGCCGGGTCTCGACGCTGTCGAGCCGCTCGAGCATGGCGTCGAGGTCGGCCGAGGGCGCCGCGGCGGGCTTCGCGGCCAGCCTGGCGACGCTGTCCATGACCCGCTTCTGCGTCTCGTCGGCGCCGCTCTCCAGCACGTCGACGCGCTGGAGAGCCGAGTCGAAGCGCCGGTGGAGGGCCTCCGCGCTGCGCGCGGTCTCCTCCGCAGCCCGCTCCATCCGCTGGAGGCGGCCGCGCGCCGTCTCGAGATCCATCCTCACGGCGTCCAGCTCGGTCCGCAGCCGGAGGAGCCCGGGGTCGTTGCCCGCCTCGTGGGCCGGGCCGCCCCGCGCGAGGGCGAGGGCGGCGCACAGGAGGCCCGCGGCGCCCAGGCCGACCACGTAGGGCAGCGTGTGGCGGCGGAAGAAGCGCCGCAGGAGCTGCTGCTCCTGCGGCGTGAGCTCCAGCGCCTCCCCTCCCGGCGTCTCCATGCCACCTCTCATCGGCATTTCGGCGGCGCACCTGAGCGTCGGCGCGCCGCCACCCGCCGCGTTAGGCTTCACACGCGTGAGGATCCGACGCCCCGACGACGTCCAGGCCGGCGAGATCACGCCTCCCGCACTCTACCTGCGCCGTCGCGAGCTCCTGCTCGGCGCGGCCTGCGCGACCGCCGGCGCGCTGCTCCCGGACGTGGCGGACGCGGAGGCGCCGCCGCCGCGTCCGCTCCCGGACGTCAGGCCGGGGCCCTTCGGCACCGACGAGGCTCCCACGCCCTACCGGGACGCGACCCTCTACAACAACTTCTACGAGTTCGGGACCGACAAGAAGGACCCGATGCGCCACGCGGGGAGCCTGCGCACCCGGCCGTGGACGCTGAGCATCGAGGGCGAGGTCGCGAAGCCCGGGCGCATCGGGATCGAGGACCTCCTCCGGCGCCACCCGCTCGAGGAGCGCATCTATCGGCTGCGCTGCGTCGAGGCATGGTCGATGGTGATCCCCTGGATCGGAATCCCGCTCGGCGACGTGCTGGCGCATTTCGAGCCCACGTCGAACGCGAAGTACGTCGCCTTCGCCACGCTCTACGACCCCGAGCAGATGCCCGGCCAGCGCCGCGGCGTGCTGGACTGGCCCTACGTGGAGGGACTCCGCATCGACGAGGCCGTGCACCCGCTCGCGATCCTGGCCGTCGGCATGTACGGCCGCGAGCTTCCCAACCAGAACGGGGCGCCACTGCGCCTGGTGGTGCCCTGGAAGTACGGTTTCAAGAGCATCAAGTCGATCGTGACGATCCGTCTCACCCGGACCCAGCCGCCCACCAGCTGGAACGTGTCGGCGCCGCGCGAGTACGGCTTCTACTCGAACGTCAATCCGAAGGTCGATCATCCGCGTTGGAGCCAGAAGCGCGAGCGGCGGATCGGCGAGTTTCTCAAGCGCGATACGCTGCCCTTCAACGGCTACGCCGAGCAGGTGGCCCCTCTCTACGCGGGCATGGACCTCACGAAGAACTATTGATCGCGCGCAGGCTCCACCTCGTCGTCATCGGGGCCGCGCTCGTCCCGGTGGTCGCGCTCGGGGCGCGTGCGCTCACCGGCGGCCTCGGCGCGAACCCCATCGAGGAACTCGAGCACACCACCGGCGACTGGTCGCTGCGCTTCCTGCTCCTCACGCTCGCCGTCACGCCGGCCCGGCGCCTGCTCGGCTGGCGCTGGATCGCGCCGCTGCGCCGCACCCTGGGGCTCGTCGCCTTCACCTACGTGACGCTGCACGCGCTCACCTACGTCGGCCTCGATCAGCTCTTCGACGCGGAGGCCCTCCTCGAGGACCTGCGCAAGCGCCGCTACGTCACCGCGGGCTTTGCCGGCTTCCTGTGCCTGCTCCCCCTCGCCGCGACCTCGACGGCGCGGATGATGAAACGCCTCGGCCGCCGCTGGGTGAAACTCCACCGGCTCGCCTACGTCGCCGCCGTCTGCGGCGTCGTTCACTACCTCTGGTTGGTGAAGGCCGACCTGCGCGCGCCGCTGATCTACGCGGCCGTCCTGGCGCTGCTCCTCGGCTACCGGCTGTGGTTCCGGTGGGCGCCCGCGCGCTAGCGTGTGGCGACCCCTTCAGCGAGGTCGCCGCCATCCCTTACGAATCCGACGTCCGCCGCATCGAGGTCGACGGCCGGGAGTTCATCCTGGTGGGCACCGCGCACGTGTCGCGCGAGTCCGCGGCGCTCGTGCGCGAGGTGATCGAGCGCGAGCAGCCCGACGCGGTCTGCATCGAGCTGGATCGCCAGCGCTACGAGACGCTCTCCCAGAAACGCCGTTGGGAAGAGCTCGACCTGAAGCAGGTGATCCGCGAGCAGCAGCTGGCGGCTCTGCTCGCGAACCTCGTGCTCGCCTCCTATCAGAAGAAGCTCGGCGGAGCCCTGGGCGTCGAGCCCGGCGCGGAGCTGCTCGAAGCGGCGCGCGTGGCCGAAGAGCACGGCATTCCCTTCTTCCTGTGCGACCGCGACGTGCGGGTCACGCTGCGCCGGGCCTGGGGCTCGATGTCGCTGTTCAGCAAGTCGAAGCTGCTCGGCACGCTTCTGGTGAGCGTGTTCGAGCGCCCGCAGATCTCCGAGGACGACCTGCGAAAACTGCGCGAGCAGGACGCGCTCTCGGAGCTCATGCGAGAGCTGGGCGAGGTGATGCCCGCGCTCAAGACCGTGCTCATCGACGAACGCGACACCTTCCTCACCGAGAAGATGAGGCGGGCGCCGGGTCGGCGGATCGTCGCGATCGTCGGTGCGGGGCACGTCGCGGGCATCCTCGCGGCGATGGCCGCGCCGCGCGAGGTCGATCTCGAGGCGATCGAAACCATCCCGCCCGTCTCCCGGCTGTGGAAGTGGGTCGGCTGGGGCGTGCCGACGCTCATCCTGGGCGCGCTCGTCGCCATCGGCGTCCAGCGGGGCGCCGACGTCGCCGGGCGCAACCTCCTGTTCTGGATCGTGGCCAACGGGGTGCCGAGCACGCTCGGCGCGATCGCCGCGCTCGCGCACCCGGTGACGATCGTGTCCGCCTTCTTCGTGGCGCCGGTCACGAGCCTGATCCCCGTGATCGGCGCGGGCTACGTGCTCGCCTTCCTACAGGCGTACCTCGCTCCGCCGATGGTCGCCGAGTTCGAGAGCGTGGCCGAGGACGCGGCGTCGCCACGCCGCTGGTGGCGCAATCGACTGCTCCGCATCATGCTGGTCTTCGTGCTCACGACGATCGGCAGCATCGTTGGCACCTACGTCGGCGGGGTCGAGATCGTCTCCAATCTCTTCTGAGGAGGGCTTCGGGCTCAAGCGCAGCAGCGCCGGGCTCGCCGACGCCGTCGTCGCGCTGCCCATGCGGATCCGCGGCGGCTCCCGTGAGGGGGGAGATCAGTCCAGGAGACGGATCTCCAGGCGGGAGAGGCTCTCGTCGCTGACCCCGATCGCGCGGACGTATTCGCGCATGGAGCCGTAGCGGCCGCGAACCTGGTCGAGCAGGGCGACCATCGTGGCGGGCTCGGCGTGCAGCGTGTCGGGAGGCAGGGCCTCCAGCATCTCCCGATAGCCCTCGGTGGCCATCAGCCGATCGATGATGGCGTCGAGGTTCTCCTGCGTCGCCGCGTAGTCGGCGATGATGATGCCGTCCGGCACCCCGAGCAGCCCGAGCAGGATGGCCGAGATCACGCCCGTGCGGTCCTTGCCCGCCGCGCAGTGGTAGACGGCCGGCGCCGAGGATGCGGCCAGCGTGGTGATCACGCGCGCGATCGCGGGTTTCGCCATTTCCGCCAGCAGGAAGTAGCGATCGGCGAGGGTCATCTCCCCAGCGAACTCGCGGGGCACGGCGACGACGCCGTCGAAGAGCGGCACGTGGTGGAACCGGAACACGTCGCCCTCGAGCGGCCCCCGACCGTCGCTGCGACGCTCACCGGCCGAGCGCAGGTCAACGACGTCGCGGATGCCGAGATCGTCGCGCACGCGAGCGACGTCCTCCGCCGTGAGGTGGTGGAGGGCGTCGCTGCGAAACAGCACGCGCCAGCGCACGGCCCTGCCGCCGGCGGCGGGATAGCCCCCGAGGTCCCGGAAGTTGTGACAGCCGTCGAGGTCGATCTGGCGCTGCATCGGACGGATTCTACAACGGCTCGCCGCCGGCTGGTAAGATACGGGTCATGGACATTCCGCACATCTCCGACGAAGCGCTTTCCCGCTACGGGATCGTTCCCGAGGACGAGCAGATCCACCCCCACAGCCCCGACCACGAGTGGTGGAACGAATCGTACTTCTGGGACTGGTTCGACGAGCGGGGCGAGTGGGCCGGCCACTGTCGCTTCGGCATGCATCCCAATCAGGATCGCGCCTGGCTCTGGCTCTTCCTCTGCGACGGCTCCGAGTGGGTCGCGATCGAGGAGCCGCGGCTTCCGCTCTCGGAAGTCGCGCTCCCCCGGCTCGCCTATGCGGGCTGGGGACTGGACTTCGCGTACGAGGCCAGCGACCCGCTGCGAGCCGGAGCGCTGCGCTGCGGCGGCTTCGGACGCGTGGTGTCGGGCCCCCGCGCCGGCATGATCCTCCCGCTGGGCGCCGACCTCGAAATCCGCGCACTGGGGCCGCCGCACGCGCGCAGCGCCGGCGGGGCGGCTTCGCACGCGGCCGAGGGGTATGCGACCAACCGCTTCGAGCAGCCGACGGCGGTGCAGGGCACGCTGCGCATCGACGCCGCGACGCGCGACTTCCAGGGCCGCGGCCAGCGCGATCACTCCTGGGGCCCGCGCCCCTGGAACATGGAGTGGGAGTTCGTCGTGCTCAATGCTGCGCGCTTCCGCCTGCAATGCGCCGTCGTCCGCATCCCGGGCGTTCCCCGTATCGCGACCGGGTACCTGCACCGCGACACCACGGTCGCGATCGATGCCGCCGACTTCCGCCTCGACTACGACGACGGCTGCGTCACGCGGCCGGTCTCGGGCGCGATCTCGGTGAAGGCGGAGGACGGGGGGGCGCTCTCCGGATCGATCGAGTCGATCACGGCCGCCGAGATCGACATCACCCATTGCTTCGCGCCCCCGCGGCGCTCGGTCTACCGGCGCGCGCTCGTCCGCTTCCGGCCGGACGACGGCAGCGAGCCGGCGCTGGGCTGGCTGGAATCCAACCGGTTCGCGGATTCCAGGTTGGCGTGAACCCATGCGCGGGGCGGCGCGTACCACCGTGTGAGCGCCCGCCAGGAGGAATGCACCATGCCCATCGACTCACCCACCGGAGATCCGGTCGCGGAGACCATCGACCGCTTCGACACCGCAGTCCGCGCGCTCATGACCGTGCTCTTCTTCGTGATCGCGCGCGTCGTGGAGATCGTCCTCGCCGTCGTCATCGTCTTCGGCGTGCTCTACACGCTGATCACGCAGGAGGAGCCGGCCCCCGGGGTCAAGCGCTTCTCGGAACGCGTGCTCGCGTACCTGGTCCAGATCGTGCGCTACCTCAGCTACAACGGCGAGGAAGCGCCGTTCCCGTTCCGCGACTTCCCGCCCGAAGAAGCGTAGGGTCAGACTCCCAGCGCGGAACTCAGGAGACGCAGCCGCCTCCCCGTGAACTTCGCCACTCGGCCGACACTCCAGGGCTTCGGCGGCGCGGTGAGCGCCGGCCACTACCTCGCGACCCAGATCGGCGCGCAGATGCTCGCCGAGGGAGGGAACGCGGCGGACGCCGCGTGCGCCATGGGGTTCGCGCTCCAGGTGCTCGAGCCGACCCAGAACGGCCCCGCCGGCGAAGTTCCGATCCTCGTCTACGCCGCCGCCGAGGACCGGACCTACGCCCTCTCGGGCCAGGGTCCAGCGCCGGCGGCCGCCACGCCGGCGGCGATGCAGGCGCGCGGCGTCGAGTCGATTCCCCCGGACGGCCTGCTGGCGGCCACGATACCCGCCGCCCTCGACGCCTGGTGCCGACTGCTCGAGCGCTTCGGCACGCGGCGGCTGGCCGACGTGATCGCCCCGGCCCGCGGCCTGGCCGAGCGCGGATTCCCCATGTACCCCTTCCTCCAGATCGTGCTGAATGCCGTCGAGCCCCGCTTCCGCCGGGAGTGGCCCAGCAGCGCCGCGATCTACTCCCCGGTGCGGGCCCTCGGCGAGGCACAGACGAACCCCGCGCTCGCGCGCTTCTTCGCCGACCTCGCCGAGGCGGAGCGGCGCGCGGGCGGCGGACGCGAGGCCGGCATCCGCGCCGCCCGCGACCACTTCTACCGGGGACGGCCCGCCGAACAGATCGAGCGCTTCCTGGCGCAGCCCGTGCGCGACGCCAGCGGCTCCGCGCACGCGGGACTGCTGGCCGCCCACGATCTCGCCGGCTACGAGGGAAGCGTCGAGGAGCCGGTCGCGGCGTCCTACCGCGGCGCGCGCTTCTGGAAGTGCCCGACCTGGAGCCAGGGTCCCGTTCTCCTGCAGCAGCTGCGCCTGCTCGAGGGCTTCGACCTGGGCGCCATGGGGCGCGGCAGCGCGGACACACTCCACACCTGGATCGAGGTGGCGAAGCTCGCCTTCGCGGACCGCGAGGGCTGCTACGCCGACCCGCGCTTCGCGAAGGTGCCGCTGGAGGAGCTGCTCTCCGAAGCCTACGCGGCAAAGCGTCGACGCCTGATCGACCCCGAACGCGCCTCCCTCGAGATCCGGCCTGGGATCGGACGACTGCCCGCCGGCTGGCCCCTCGTGCTCGGGGAACGAGACGAGGCGGCGCCGGTCGAGCCCCAGGCGTTGGCCGCGGCGCAGGGGCGAGATGACACCACGAAGCTCGACGCGGCCGACCGCTTCGGCAACCTCGTGAGCGCCACGCCCAGCGGCGGCTGGATTCCGACGTCGCCCTGCGTGCCGGAGCTGGGCTTTCCCATCGGCACCCGCGCGCAGATGTTCGTTCTCGACCCCGGGCACCCCAACGTCCTCGAGCCGGGCAAGCGCCCGCGCACCACGCTCTCGCCATCGCTCGCGCAGCTCCCCGACGGCCGGCGCCTCGCCTTCGGGACGCCGGGCGGCGACCAGCAGGACCAGTGGCCGGTCCCCTTTCTCCTGGACCTGCTGGACTTCGGCGTGCGCGACCTCCAGGAGGCGATCGACGCTCCCACCCTCCACAGCCTGCACATGCCCAGCTCCTTCTTTCCGCACCTCGCCCAGCCGGGCGCCGTCGCCGTCGAGGACCGGCTGGCGCCCGACGTGCTCGCGGCGCTGGAGGCCCGCGGTCACCGTATCCAGTGGAGCGGCCCGTGGAGCCACGGCCGCGTCATGGCCGTAAGCCGCGACCCCGCGTCGGGCCGCTGCGAGGCCGCTGCCTCCCCTCGCTTCCAGGTCGCCTACGCCGCCGCCCTCCCCTAGCTCCCCCGGCGAGTCTCCAGAAGCCGTTTCGCCGCGCCTGCACCCAGGCGAGGTAACCGGGCCGCTCCACCGGATCCGGACGAAACCGCGTTTTAGTCGAGCGGATCGTTTTTTCCCGCGGCGCCACATTGAACTTGTCCGCGTGGGTCGACAGGTGCATATTGGTGTCGTCTGCCGGGGGGTGTCAGACGGACACGCGCCCGGGTCGGTCGCCGCCGTGGGGCGAGCGGCCGGACCGAGGGCCGGATTGAGGAACGCTCCGAGAACCAAGGCCCAACTGGCCGCGGAGCTCGAGGCTCTGCGCGAACAGCTCGCTGCCGTCACCGACAGCGCTCGCTCCGCCGCCGCCTCCGAAGCCGCTCTGCGGCGGCTGGAGACGCGCTACCACCATGTCCTGCGGGATGCACGTGCGGTGATCGTCGAGTTCGACGCGCAGGGCGTCCTCACCTACGTGAGTCCGAGCCTCACGCGGGTGCTCGGGTACCGCCCCGAAGACGTGATGACGCGCTTCGACTTCGCGTGGGTGCACGAGGAGGACCGCACGCAGGTCGCGGAGGTCTATGAGAAGCTGCTCGCCTCGGGGCAGGGTCAGACGAGCGTGTACCGCGCCCGCCACCGGGACGGCCACTGGGTGTGGTTCGAAACGAACGCGAGCGCGTATCGAACGGACGACGGCGCCACCTACACCGTGGCGCTCTCCCGCGACGTCACGGAGCTGATGCGCGCCGACGAGGCGCTCCGCCGGAGCGAGGCGCGCTACCGACCCCTGGCCGAGAACGCGTCGGATCTCATCGTCGAGCTCGACGAGGAGGGGCGCCACCTCTTCGTCAGCTCGAACTGCGAAGAGATCACGGGGCGGCGCGCCGAGGATCTTCTCGGCCGCACCACCTTCGAGAGCGGCGTCGACCGGGCCATCCACCCCGACGACCTGAAGGACCTGCCGGAAGCCTACCGGCGCGCCCTCGAGTCGCCCGAGAACGGGCAGCTCATCTACCGCTACCGGCACCCCGACGGTCGCTGGCGCTGGTTCGAGAGCACGGCAAAGCGCTACCGGAGCGCCGACGGCGAGGGGCGCGTCGTCGTGATCGCCCGCGACGTGACCGGCCGCATGGAAGCCGAACAGAAGCTGCGCCGGAGCGAGGAGCGCTTCCGGGTGCTGGCCAACACGAGCCACGACCTCGTCACCGAGATCGACTCCGAAGGCCGCCTGGTCTACGCGAGCCCCAACTGCCAGGAGGTGCTCGGCTACACGGCGCAGGAGGCTCTGTGCGCTACGCCGTTCTCCCAGCTGCACCCGGACGACCTCGAGCGCGGCGCCGAATCCTTCCGAGCGTCGACGAAGTCCCTGGGCCCCGTGAAGCCCGCTTCGTTCCGCGTCCGCCACCGCGACGGCTCGTACCGCTGGCTCCAGTGCAGCGGCGTCACCTACCGCACGCCCGAGGGAGAGCCGCGTCTGGTCGCCGTGTCGCGCGACGTCACCGAGGAGCGGCACGCGGCCGACGAGCGCCGTAAGTTCGAGCAGCGGATGCAGCACGCCCAGAAGCTGGAGAGCCTGGGTGTGATGGCCGGCGGCATCGCCCACGACTTCAACAACCTGCTCACCCCGATCCTGGGGGAAGCGAGCCTGGCCCTGGCGGATCTTCCTCTCGAGTCGCCGCTGCGTACCCGGCTCGATCGGATCATCAAGGCCGCCAACCGGGCGGCCGCGCTCACGCGGCAGATGCTCGCCTACGCGGGAACCGAGTCGCTCGAGCCCGAGCGGCTCGACGTCTCGCGGACCCTCCGCAAGATGGCACAGCTGATCGAGAGCGCCGCGACGCAGAACGCGGTGCTCGAGTACGACCTGCCTGGCGATCTTCCCGCGATCGAGGGGGATGCGGCCCAGCTCAGCCAGGTGGCGCTGAATCTCGTGTCGAACGCCTCCGAGGCGCTGGGCGAGGGCACCGGACGCATCGCCGTCCGCACCGGCGCGCTGTACGCCGACCACGCTGCCCTGTCTCATGCGTTCCCGGACGACGACCTGCCCGAGGGCACCTACGTCTACCTGGAGGTCGCGGATACCGGCTGCGGCATGGACGCGGAGACGCGCGCGAGGATCTTCGACCCGTTCTTCACTACGAAGTTCACGGGCCGCGGCCTCGGTCTCGCCGCCCTGCTGGGGATCGTGCGTGCGCACGGCGGGGCCATCGAGGTCGATACCACTCCGGGCCGCGGCACGCGCTTCCGCGTGCTGTTCCCGGCTGTGGAAGGGACCCGAGCCGAGTCCGCCGCCCCCCTCGCCGATCCGGCGCGGCGGGGAAGCCGGACCGTCCTGGTGGTGGACGACGACGAGAGCGTGGTGCAGCTGGCGTCGGAGACGCTCGAGCGAGCCGGCTTCCGGGCGCTCGGCTTCTCGGATGTGAGCGAGGCGATCGCGGCGTTCCGCCGGCGGGCGGACGAGATCAGCGTGGTGCTGCTCGATCGCACGATGCCGGAGCTGAGCGGCGAGGCGGCCTTTGCGGAGCTGAGGAGCATCCGCCCCGACGCGCCGATCGTCCTCGTGAGTGGCTACACGGAGGAGATTGCACGACAGGCCTTCGCCGGCAAGGGACTGGCCGGCTTCGTCCAGAAGCCGTTCCTGCCGGCCACCCTGGTCCGCGCCGTCCGCACCGCACTCGAGAGCGACCGCTCCAACACGTAATAGTTTCACTTGTCGATTCCCCCGGGGAAGCGTATACCCAGGATCGTGGCTCGGGGACGCGGCGCAGGACCTCCCCGAGCCGGCCGCTCAGGATGAGGGGCACGCGATGCGCGACGAGGACAAGACCCGCGACCAGCTCATCGCCGAGCTTCGCGCGCTGCGCGAGCGACCCGACGCGATGCCGTTCGCTCTCGACCCAAAACGCTACGCCGAGGTCCTGGAAAACATGCGCGCCATGGTCGGCGAGATCGATTCCGAGGGCGTGATGACCTACGTGAGCCCGACGGTCAGCGAGATCCTCGGGTACAGCGTCGAGGAGGTGGTGGGGCAGCCGGCCTTCGATTGGATCCACCCGGAGGATCTGGCGACGACCGCACAGTTCCTCGCCGAGGCGGGCGCACGGGAGCGGGGCGCGAGGTCCGTCTACCGGGCCCGGCACAAGGCGGGCCACTGGGTCTGGCTCGAGGGGACCACCAGCACCTACCGCGACGCCGACGGATCGGTCCGCATCGTCGCCCTCTCCCGCGACGTCACCGAGATGAAGATCGCCGGGGACGCGCTGCGAGAAAGCGAGGACCGCTTCCGGGCCATTGCCGAGAACGCCCGGGACTTCATCGCGGAGCTCGACGTCGAGGGCCGCTTCCTCTTCGTGAGCCCCAACTGCCGCGAGCTCTTCGGGCACGAGCCCGAAGTCCTGCTCGGAAGAACCATTGGCGAGATCGGCGTCATCGACAACGTCCACCCGGACGATCGCGACGGGTTCCTCGGCGGCTACCAGAGCAACGTGGTCGCCAAGGGCCGCGGCCACATCCTGTTGCGGCTGCGGGGGCAGGACGGCAGCTGGCGCTGGTTCGAGAGCACGGCGAGCAGCTACAGCGGGAGCGACGGCTCCATGCGCGCGGTGGTGATTTCGCGCGACGTCTCCGAGCGCGTGTTCGCCGAGCAGAAGCTGCTCCAGAGCGAGGAACGCTACCGCGTCGTCGTCGAGGCCAGCCGCGACCTGATCTCCGAAATGGACAGCGAGGGACGGCTGGTCTACACGAGCCCCAACTGCAAGGAGGTCCTCGGTTACGTACCCGAGGAGCTCGTGGGCACGACCCCCTTCGCCCTGATCCACCCCGACGACATCCAGCGGGCCGTCGACAGCTACCTCGGCGGCGTGGAGTCGGCGACGGCGTGGACTACGGCGCCGTTCCGGGTCCGGCACCGGGACGGGTCGTGGCGCTGGCTGGAGGGTGTCAGCTTCCCCTACCGGGCGGCCGGCCGGGAGAGCCACTTCATCACCGTGAGTCGCGACGTCACCGAGCGGCTGAAGGCGGATCGCGAGCGGCGCGAGCTCGAGCAGGGCATGCAGCAGGCGCAGAAGCTCGAGAGCCTGGGCATCATGGCAGGCGGCATCGCGCACGACTTCAACAACCTGCTCACCCCGATCCTGGGCGGCACGACCCTCGCGCTCATGGACCTGCCGCCCGAGTCGCCTGCGCGAGCCCGTCTCCAGATGATCCAGCAGG
>JAOTUO010000261.1 GCA_029863845.1 Myxococcales bacterium | reverse complement strand
GGAATCGACATCCTGGTCGATCTCAACGCCTACAGCACGCCCGAGAGACTCGGCTTGTTCTTGCGTGCCCCGGCGCCTGTGACGATCGCCTGGTTCAACATGTACGCGACTTCGGCGCTGCCGGGGATACAGTACGTGGTGGGCGACGACATCGTGGTACGTCCTGAAGAGGAAGCGTTCTACACGGAAGGCGTGTTGCGGCTGCCGCTCAGCTACCTGACTTTCGACGTCCGGCATGCCGCGCCGCCCGTCACATCGCCACCCTGCCTCGATAACGGGTACCTTACGTTCGGCAGCCTGGTGGCCCAGTACAAGATGAGTCGCCCGGTTCTGGACGCCTGGGCCGACTTGTTGCGGCGAGTCCCATCAGCGCGGCTGATGCTTGCCAACTCGGCGTTGAAATCACGCTATAACCAGCAGTATGTCGTTCAGCAGTTTACCGATCGCGGCATCGATGCGGAGCGACTCGTTTTGCAGGGTCCGGCTGAACACTACGCCTATCTGCAGTACTACGATCAAATGGATGTCGCCTTGGACGCATTCCCCTACAACGGCGGAACGACCACGATGGAAGCGATCTGGCAAGGGGTCCCGGTCCTCACCTACGACGGCGACCGCTGGGCATCACGCACCAGTGCCAGCCTGCTGCGTCGTTCGCACTTGAGCGATTTTGTGGTACGCAGCGCGAAGGACTATGTGGAATTCGCTATAGAACTCGCTGCGACGCCCGAAACCCCCTCGAGGCTGGAAGAGATACGAAGCACGCTGCGGCAGCGACTCGGCACGTCTTCGATCTGCAACACTCCCGGGTTGGCACGAAGCATGGAGCAGATCTACAGGGAATTGTGGAACCGGGTCTGAAAAAGCCAGACAGGTTGGTTGGACGGCGCCCGTCCGTTTCGAGAAGGCCATCCAAGGCGCTGCGGCTGGCGCGGCCTCGCCCAACTCCCAAGCGATCCGTGGTACCCTGGGGCGGCGGGCGCCTGTACCTCGCAGCTGAGCGTCCTATCCATTGGGCGTCGGCCAATCGACGGTGACGTACGCACATGCGAAACCTGCAACCGATCGTCCGACTGATCGCGAGTCTTCTTTTCGGCATTACGGTGTTGACCCTGTTCTCTCTCATTTTTTCTCAAATGGCGACTCACTACTTTCAAGGTGCCGCCGAACGCACCATTCGGCGGGTCTTCACCGAAGGTACCCAGACCAAGAACGGGGTGCGCTACGATTCGGTTTGCAGAAGCTCCGATACCGACCCCACGCGTTTCTCTGAATGCGATCCAATTGTGGTGAAAGCGGAACGCTCGCTCCGGTCCGCCTCGTGCAAAGGCGGAGGTTTCCTCCGCGTTCTTGGAAAGCAATGGCGTTGTGTCGCCAAGTTCACGGACGGAGCAACCCTGAGGGTCGATGTCTCGCTCGGCTACGGGAGCCGTCGTCTGGAAATCGTTCTCCCCTTCCGCGAAGCCGGCACCATGAGAGGCGCTGCGGCTCACCGGCTTGAGCATGCCGTCGCCGATGCGTGGTAGGCTACTGGCGTAAACCTCGGGTGCCTCACAGCGACTTGTCGGAGGTGAGTGCCGCGCAGCTGAGCGTCTGGTGCGCTAGGCATCGCGGCAGAGGGACGAAATGAGGACGCTCTACGTGGCAGTCGGCGTCGCCGTGGCGCTGGCGGCCGGATTCGTCGCATCGATTCTCCTGGCCTCGGAAGGGGGTGAGGAGATCGTCGTCCTGCGGACGTTCGACGCCGGCGGATCACCGGTCGAGACGCGCCTGTGGGTGGTGGACGAGGGCGGATCGGCGTGGCTGCGCTCCGGCGTTCCCGGCTCCGGATGGCTCGGGCGCATCGAAGCGAATCCACGGGTCGAGTTGGAGCGCTCCGGGCGCACCGCGCGCATGCGGGCCGTGCCGGTCCGGGATCCCGTGGGTCGCGACCGCATTCACGCGCTGATGCGCGAGAAGTACGGCTTCGCCGACGTCTGGGTCTCCCTGATCCGAGATGCCGCCGGGTCGGTCGCCGTTCGCCTGGAGCCCGCCGGCGGCGAATAGGCCGGATCGTCGTGGTGACAGACTGCGCCGTCGAGGACGCCTCCGACTACCGGCCGTGTTTCGAAGCGACCCCGAGCCCGGTCGAGGTCTAAACGGCGCCACGGGCGGGCGGTGCTTCTGATTGACCGGCGATTCCCGCGCTGGTAGGTTCCGCCGGCATCCCCGCCTCTTCGTCGCTGCGCTGGACGCGCGAGCGGAGCGGCTAGAACAGAGGAAGCATCGAATGATCACCTTCAGCGAGCAGCAGCTGAAGACCCCCAAGTACATGCGGGACGTCTACCTCGTCACCGGCGGCAACAGCGAGTTCCGTCGAGCTTTTCCCGAGAAGCGGACCGAGGAGCTCTGCATCGAGGCGCTCCAGGAAGCGTGCGACTACATCAATACGACTCCCCAGGAGCTCAAGAAGCACATTCACAGCTGCTACTACGGACACTTCGCCGACCACTTCGGCGACCAGCTGCTGGGAGAGGCGGTGATCCACGACCGCCTCGGCCTCGATCCCCTGGGCAACGTCGGGATCAAGACCGGCGGCGCGACGGGCGGGTCCACTCTCTGGGAGGCGTCCAAGGCGGTGGCCAGCGGCTACTCCGACTGCGTGCTGGCCATGGGCTGGGAGCGGATGGACGAGGTGCCGACCGACGAGGGCAACAACTACATCGCCTCCGCGGCCGACAAGGACTGGGAGACACCGCTGGGCCACATCTACACCGGTTACTACGCGGTGATGGCCCAGCGCTACTGGCAGATCTTCGGCAAGGAGGAGGATTCCTTCCGCCGCACCATGGCGGAGATCGCGGTCAAGAACCGCGGCTACGCCTGTCACAATCCCTTCGCCCAGGCGCCTCTGAAGATCACGGTCGACGACGTGATCGCGTCGCCGGTGGTGGCCTTTCCGCTGCGCGCCCTGGATTGCTGCCTGATGAGCGTCGGCGCCGCCTGCGCCATCCTCGCCGACGAGGAGACGGCCTACGCGCTGACCGACACTCCACAGCTGATCTACGTGGCCGCCGGCTCGCACACGCTGCGCGTCGCCGACCGGCGGAACATGGAGATTCCGCTGCTGCCCAACGAGACGAAGGACCAGTACAAGGACCTGGGCAAGGAGTTCCCGGGCGGCGATCGCTACCCCGGCTTCACCGGCTTCCTCGCGGCGCGCATGTCCGCCTACTACGGCTACCGGATGGCGGGCGTCGTGGATCCGACCCGGGACCTGGACCTGGTCGAGCTCCACGACGCCTTTACCATCAGCGACATCCAGACCTACGAGGACATCGGCATTCGCCCCTACGGGCTCGGTCGCACCTACGTGGAGTCGGGCGACTGCTATCACACCAACCCGAACACGAAGGCGCCGGGCAAGCTTCCGGCGAACCTCTCAGGCGGCCTCATCGGCTGCATGCACGCGGTGGGCGCCACCGGCATCATGCAGACCATCGAGTGCATGTATCACCTGCACGGGCGCCACGGCGAGATTCACGGCGACGAGCGCCGCTGGGAGCGCTTCGGCAAGCAGAAGCCGGCCGACTGGGAGGATCTCCAGGTCGAAGGCGCCAACCGCGCGCTGGCGATCAGCCACGCCGGCGTCGGCAGCCACGTCACCGCCACCATCGTGGTCAACCCCGACCACCGGCTGGACAAGTAGGGAGGAGAACGGGGATGCCGTACAGCGTAGACGTCGTCAGGGGTCGCTACCGCCTGCGCGGCGAGTTCCACAGCATCGAGCGGAACCAGCCGATCCGGAACGAGGCGGGAAAGCTGTGCGGCGTCACGAACCCGCGCCGCCTGGTTCACACCCATTCCTACGGCGGCGAGCACGAGTTCTTCGAAGGAGTCGCCCAGGGTCGCCTGATCGGAACCCGCTGCGACAACGCCGATTGCGAGGTCGGCTACCAGTCCGTCTTCATGCCCTTCCGGATCCACTGCCCGGATTGCCTGCAGAAGACGACGAGCGTGGACCTGACGGAGGTGGCGAACCGAAGCGCCACCATTCACAGCTTCATGATCACGGAGCGGACCGGCGCCTTCAACACGCTGGAGAAGCCCATCAAGTTCATCAACATCGAGTTCGAGGGGGTCTGCACGATCCTGATGGGCTACCTGCTGTGCGGCGAGCCCGCGATCGGCAATCGGGTGGTGCCGATCTTCGCCAGCGCGAGCCCGACCTACACCATCCTCGATCTGGCGTGGGTGCCCGATGGCACGTCCGCGAGCGAACTGCCGAAGGGCTTCAGCTCCTCGAAGTAACGGTCGCTCGCCGCCCCGCGCCGGGTGCGCGCGCGGATTACCGATGTAAGCCGTCGGTCGCTCCAAGCCACTATGCGCAGCTCTCGGGCAGCTCGTCGATGGCTTCGACCAGCACTCGGAGCGCGTGCAATACGTCTTCCCGCTGACCGCGCGGGATCCTGGTGAGGATGCGATCGCAGTAGGCGTCAGCGCAAGCCTCGAGCTTGTTCGCCAGCTGGCGCCCGCGCCCGGTCAGCGAGATGAACACCCGCCGCCGATCGCGCTTCTCGTCTCGCGTGCGGCGCAGCAGACCGTCGCGAACCAGGACGTCCACGACGCGGGTGAGGGTGCTGGTCTCGAGGCCGAGCCGGTCGGCCAGAACGCGCACCGTCTTCGGGCCTTCTTGGTGCAGGAGCTCCAGCGTAACGCACTGGGACATGGTGACGCCGAAGCAGCGTTTCTCGCCGCGCTGGAGCGCGTTGAAGCGCTGGTAGACGCGGCTGAGAGTCTCGCGAAACTTGGAAGGTGCAGACATTGCTGTATCATCCTATCGATGTATAATACATATATTGATTCCGGATCGGTCCGTCAACCCCGCGGCCGCCGCGGCGCGAGGATGGGCGCGAGCGCGGCTGCATCGGGCTGGGGGCGAAGTGAGACGTTCCCTCGACGAGACCTCTGAAATCGCACAGGGAAGACGGCCGACGATTCGCGACCGGATCGGGGCGGGCTTCGAGGGCTGGGGCGATCGGATGGTTCGCCACCGCTGGTCCGTGATCGCGTTGGTGCTCGTGGTGGCGGTTGGGCTGGGCGCGCAGATCCCCGGCCTCGCCATCGACAACTCGGTCGAGGGCTTCCTTCGCGAAGACGATCCGATCCTGATCCACTACAACGAGTTCCGCGACCAGTTCGGCCGCGACGACGTATCCGTCATCGCCGTCGAGACCCCTGAGGTGTTCGATCTCAGATTCCTCGAGATGCTGCGGGAACTGCACCGGGACCTGGAGGCGGAGGTTCCACACCTCGACGAAGTGACCAGCCTGGTCAATGCCCGCGCGACGCGCGGCGAAGGCGACGAGCTGATCGTCGAAGACCTGCTCGAAGAGTGGCCCCGAAGCGCGGAGCAGCTGGCAGCGCTGCGCAAGCGTGTCTTCGCGAATCCGATCTACCTGGACACGCTGATCACGCAAGATGGACGCTTCACGACAATCACGATCAAGCCGACAACCTACTCCTCCCTGGGCACCGGTCCCGGTTCGCGCGGCGAATTCGACGATGCTGAATTTGTGGACTCCGGCGAGGCCACCGAGCCCGCGTACCTGACGGATGTGGAGAGCGCGGCTTTGGTCAAGGCGGTGCGGCGGGTCATGGCCCGCCACGTGGGCCCGGACTTCGAGATGCATCTGGCGGGTGCGGCGGTCGTGGAGGAGCGGATGGTCGACGAAACCCAGGCCGACCTTTCGCGCTTCTTGACGATTTCGCTCCTCGCCATCATCGCCGTGCTCTACGTCGTGTTCCGCCGCGTCTCGGGGGTCGTTCTGCCGCTGGTGACCGTCGTGCTCTCCCTGGTGTCGACGCTGGGTATCATGGTGCTTCTGGAAATCCCCCTCTCCCTCACCACGGAGATCCTTCCTTCTTTCCTGCTTACGGTCGGCGTCTGCTACTCGGTCCACATCCTTGTGGTCTTCTTCCAGCGGCTCGATCGGGGATTTCGCCGCCGGGAGGCCATCACCTACGCCCTGGGGCATTCCGGGCTGGCGGTGCTCATGACCAGTCTGACGACCGCCGGGGGCCTGTTCTCCTTCGCCTGGGCGG
>JAOTUO010000260.1 GCA_029863845.1 Myxococcales bacterium | reverse complement strand
TGGGCATCTACTTCCTGCTGGTCTTCCAGACCGGCAGCTACGCCATGCCGCTGATCCTGATGATCTCGATCCCGCTGACGCTGATCGGCATCCTGCCGGGCTTCTGGCTCCTCAATCTCGTCTCGGGCAAAGAGGTCGCGGGCTACTCCAGCCCCGTCTTCTTCACGGCCACGGCCATGATCGGGATGATCGCGCTGGCCGGAATCGCGGTCCGGAACGCCATCCTCCTCATCGAGTTCGTCCACGCCGCGCTGCGCGACGGCGCTTCCCTGCGAGAGGCGCTGCTCCGGGCGGGGGCCGTGCGGATCCGTCCGATCCTGCTGACGGCCGGAACGGCGATGCTGGCCGCGGTCCCGATCGCGTTCGATCCCATCTTCTCGGGACTGGCGTGGGCGCTGATCTTCGGGCTGCTCGTCTCCACCCCGTTCACGCTGCTCGTGGTTCCGGTCAGCTACGATCTCGTCTACCGGCGCCAACCGGGGCACGGCGTGTCGGGACCGGGAGGCCCGTGATGACGAGGGGGCTCTTGCCGTGCGGCGCCTTCGCTTCTCTGGTGCGACTCGCCCTCGGGGCGGTCGCTCTGGCGGCGGCGATCGTGTGGCTCTCGGGCGGCTGCGGAGAGCGGATCGAGCCCGGCGAGGTCGAGACGCCCGCGCGCCCCGCCGCGGCGGCGACGGCGACGGTCGAGCGGGTCACGGAGCCCGCGGTGGAGCGCGCGAGCGGCAGCGTCGCCTCCGCCCGGCAGACCACCGTGTCGGCGAAGATCCTCGCGCGCATCGAAACGATCGCGGTCCGGGCCGGCGACGTGGTGCAGGCCGGCGACGAGCTGATCCGACTCGACGCCCGGGCCCTGGAGGCCCAGGCGCGCGAGGTCGGGGAAGGGCTGCGCTCGGCCCAGGCCCGGCTGGCGCTGGCGCGCCGCGAGCGCGCGCGGATCGAGAAGCTCTCGGCGGCCAACGTCGCCAGCGAGGAAGAGGTCGATCGCGCGCGCTCCGCTTTCCGGGTGGCGGAGGCCGAAGTCCGGGCCGCCGAGCAACGGCTGGCCGACGCCGAGGTGGCACAATCCTATGCCGTGATCCGCTCCCCGGTGACGGGCCGTGTGGTGGACCGATTGGCCGAGCCCGGCGACACGGCGGCTCCGGGCGTCGCGCTCGTGCGCATCTACGACCCGAGCGCGCTGCGGCTCGAGGTCCCGGTGCGCGAGACGCTGGCGGTGCGGCTCTCGGTCGGGCAGCCGCTGCGCGTCCACGTCGACGCCCTGGGCGAGTCGCTCGACGGGAACATCGAGGAGATCGTCCCCTTCGCCGAGCCGGGCGCGCGGACGCTCCTGATCAAGGTGCGGCTTCCCGACGATCCCCGGCTGTTCGCGGGCATGTTCGGGCGGGTGGAGGTGCCCGCCGGCGACGTCGAGCGACTGCTGATTCCCGCAACGGCGGTCTCGCGGATCGGTCAGCTCGAGTTCGCGACGGCCGTGGACGCCCAGGGCCGGCGGGAGCGGCGGCTGATCACGACGGGGCGATTCGGGGACGGCGAGCGCGTGGAGGTGCTGAGCGGACTCGCGGCGGGCGAGCGCGTGGTGGTCGCCGACGCCCCTTGACGGGTGTGTCCTCCCCCCTTCCCTCGGGAGACAGCGCAGCCGGTTTCCGTTCTCCGATGGGGCGGCTCAGCGTCGGGCCGTCGCCAGCGCCTCGGCGGCGCGGTCCCGACGCCGGAAGCCCGCCTTCACGAAGTCTCCGATGTCGTCGAAGACGAGGTAGAAGACGGGGACCACGAGCAGCGTCAGCACGGTCGAGGAGAGCATGCCCGTGGCAGTGGCGATGGCCAGGGGCACGCGGGTCTCTGCCCCGGGGCCGAGTCCGACCGCCGCGGGCAGCACCCCGAAGATCATCGAGATGGCCGTCATCAGCACCGGCCGCATCCGGATGGGCGCGGCCGTCCGCATGGCCTCGACCTTGTCCATGCCCCGCCTCCGCAGCTGGTTCGCGTAGTCGACCAGCAGGATCGAGTTCTTCGTCACCAGTCCGAAGAGCAGGATGATCCCGATCATGCTGAAGATGTTGATCGTCTGGCCGAAGATCCAGAGCCCTCCCAGCGCACCCACCATGGCGAACGGCAGCGCCAGCATCACGGTGAGCGGATGGATGAGGCTGTCGAACTGGGCGGCGAGGACCATGTAGACGACCAGGATCCCGAGTCCGATGGCGAGGCCGAACTCGGCGACGCTCTCGGCCATGTCTTCCGCCCTGCCCGCGAGCACGAGCGTCACCTCCTCGGGCAGGATCTCGTCGCCTACCTCTCGGGCGTCCGCGATCGCCGCTCCGAGGGTCTTCCCCTCGAGATTCGCGGAGATCGTCACGCTGCGCTGTCGGTCGGTTCGCGTGATCGCCGACGGCGCCGCGGCCAGCTTCACGTCGACCAGGTTTCGCAGCTCGACGACCTCACCGCCCTTGCCGCGGACGTAGAGGCGGCCGATCGCCTCCGGATTGTTGCGGCCCGTCTCCTCGAGGCGCATCCGGATGTCGTAACGCAGGCCGGCCTCCTTGAAGACGCCGACGTCCATGCCGCCGATCATCAGCCGGATGGCCGTGGCGATCGTGTCGGCGTCGACCCCGAGGGCGGCCGCCTTCTCGCGGTCGGGCACCACCTGAAGCTCGGGAAGTCCGAGCTTGAGTGACTTGTCGAGATCGACGAAGCCCTCCCGCACCTCGAGTGCCTCGATGAACTCGTCGGAGAGCCGGTTGAGGTCCTCGAGCGGGAGGTTGCCGCGCAGCTGCACCTCGAAGGCCCCGGAGTGCGCGCCGCCGCGCATCATCTCGGCGGGATTGAAGAGCCGGATCGTGCGGCCGGGGACTCGTCCCAGCTCGCGGCGCCCGGCGGCGAGGATCTCCTCGACGCGCCGTTTGCGCTGGTCTCGGGGAACCAGCGTGCCGAACATCATCCCCTCGTTCGGACGGGCGGGGGCCCGCGGTCCCGTGAAACCGACCGCGGAGAAGAGGCCGGCGACCTCCGGCTGGGCGAGCATCCACGCCTCGTCATGCTTCAGGTACTCGAGCGAGGTCTCGAGCGCGGTGCCCTGGGGCGTTTCGATCTTCGCGAAGAAGATGCCCTCGTCGGCGGATGGGAAGAACTCGACGCCCAGACGCGACCCGAAGGCGATCGCGAAGGCAAAGGACAGGATCGCGACGCCGATCGTGGCCCGGCGGTGCGCGAGCGTCCACCCGAGCGCCCGCCGGTAGCCCGCCTCGAGGCGCTGAAACGCGACGTCGAGGCGGCCGTAGAGGCTGTTCTTCCCGTGCTCGCGCGGGGGCGGGATGCGGGCGGCCAGCATGGGTGTGAGCGTCAGCGCCACGAACAGCGAGATCAGCACCGAGCCCGCCACGGTGAGCCCGAACGAACCCAGGAAGCTCCCGACCATCCCCTTCACGAACACGACGGGCACGAAAACGGCCGCCACCGAGATCGTCGCGGCGGTGGCGGCGAAGGCGATCTCCCGGGTGCCCTTCTCGGCCGCCGCGCGGGCCGTCTCGCCCCCCGCACGGTGCCGCTCGATGTTCTCGAGCACGACGATGGCGTCGTCGATCACGACGCCCACGGCGAGGGTAAGCCCCAGGAGGGTCATCGTGTTCAGCGTGTAGCCGGCCAGCCACACGAGCCCGAAGGTGGCGATCAGGGAGAGGGGGATCGCCGTGGCGATCACCAGCGTCGGCCGCGTGCGGCGCAGGAAGACGAATACGGTGAGAACGGCGAGGAGCGCACCGAGAGCCAGCGTGAACTCGGTCTCGTAGACGGCCTCGCGGATGCTCTGGGAGAAATCGACGAAGGCGTGGGACGACTCGATGTCGATGTCGATGCCGGCCGGGAGCACCGACCGGATCTGCCCCAGGCGCCGGTGGACCTCGTCGACGATCGCAACGACGTTGCCGCCGGACTGCTTGCGGATGCCGATCCCCACGCTCGGGGCGCCGTTGAAGCGCGCGACCACGCGGATGTCTTCGGAGCCGTCTTCAACGCGGCCGATGTCGCGCAGGTACACGGGCGTGCCGCCCTGGCGCGCCACGATCAGCCCCTCCAGCTCCTCGATGTCGCGGAACTCCGCGACGGTCTTGACCCCGTACTCCATTTCGGCGGACTCGATGAGGCCGCCCGGGCGCTCCACGTGCTCGCGTCGGAGAGCCGCGAGGACATCGCTGCCGGCCAGGCCGCGGGCCCGCAGCTCGTCCCCGTCGAGCCAGATCCGGATGTTGCGGTCACGGCGCCCGAAGAGCGCGATCCCGGCGACCTGCGGAATCGTCTCGAAGACCGGCTTGATCTGTCGGCGGATGTACTCGCTCGTGTCGACCGGCGTACGGTTCGTCTCGAACGGCATCCACAGGATCGGCTGGTCGTTTGGGCTGAAGTAACCGACGACGGGCGGTTCCACCTCGTTCGGCAGCAGGCGCCGCGCGCTGGCCACATTGTCGCGAACCTCCTGGGCGACGACGTCGAGATCCGTGCCCAGGACGAACTCCACCGTGACGATCGACGTGCCGTGGAAGGACATCGACTCGATGGAGCGGACCCCGGCGATCGTGTTCAGCTGCTCCTCGAGAACGTCGGTGACGTCCTCCTCGATGCCCTCCGGGCTCGCGCCTTCGAGCTCGGCGGTCACCGTCAGGACGGGAAACTCGATCGTCGGGAACTGGTCGATGCCGAGCCGCTGGTAACCGAGGACGCCGAAGACGATCAGCGCGAGCATGACCATCCAGGTGAAGATGGGCCGGCGGATCGACAGCTCGGAGAGGGTCACTCGCGGGTCCTCGCGTCGCCCAGCGCGCCCACCGCGGCCTCTCCCGTGGGCGTCCGAACCTCGACCGCGGCGCCGTCGATGAGCCGCGCGTGCCCGCGCACGACGACGATGTCACCGACATCGATGCCCTCGATGACCTCGACGTAGCCGTCGCGAAAGACGCCCGGCTTCAGCAGGAGGCGCTCGACGCGGTCGTCGCCCAGCAGTCGGAAGGCCACCGAGCCGTCCGCCCGCTGCAGGATGGCGCCCTCGGGAATCATCGGGACCCCGCTGCGCTCGCTCAGTCCCAGGTCGGCGCGGGCGAAGAGGCCCGAACGCAGCTTCCCGTCGTGGTTCTCGAGCCTCGCCTTGACGCGGAGCGTGCGCGAGCGCGGATCGATCCGGGGGGAGATCATCGTGATGGTGGCGCGGAACACCTCGTCCGGGCACGACGCCACGCGGACGTCCAGCGGCTGACCCAGCGCGACGCGCCCCGAGTCGCGCTCGGAGACGTGGAACACGATGTCGACCGGGTCGAAGGAGACGAGGTCGAAGAGCTCCGTGCCCGGTACGATGAACTCCCCGCTGCTCACGTGGCGGCGCGCGACGATGCCCGCGAAGGGAGCGGACACGCCGGAGTTGCGGAACGCGCGCTCCGCCAGACCGAGCTTCGCCCGGGCCCCGACGACCTGCGAGCGAGCGAGGCGCAGCTCCGCCTCCGCGTCGTCGAGCTGCGCGTCGGATGCGGTCTGGCTCGCGTGGAGCCGTCGGATCCGCTTCGCCTCGGCCTCCTGCTGCTCGAAGCGGGCGCGCGCCTCTCCCAGGCGGGCCTGGGCGTCCTCGCGCTCGAGCTGCCGCCGCTCGCGGTCGATCTCGAAGACGGTCTCGCCCGCCTCGACCGCCTCGCCCTCCTCCACGAGGATCGACGTCACGCGACCGTCCACCTCGGCCGCGACGCTCGCCTCATTCACGGCGAGCAGCTCGCCGGTGACCAGGATGCGATCGACGATCCGGTGCGCCTCGACCTGCTCCACCGCGACGGGCGGGCGCGAGAACACCGCGCCGCCGCTCCCCTCGCCGCAGGCGGTCAAGGCGAGGGCCACGGTCGGGAGGGCCAGCGCACGCCGCAGCGCCCAGCCCGTCATCGCCCCGCCCCGGCGCCATCGTCACCGAGCAGACGGCGGAAGATCGCGCGGAGCGCCGGCGCCGCCTCCGACAAGGGCCTCGCGGGGCTGGACTCGAGCCAGCGCACGGCCCGGGTCGTGACCGCACCGACGAGCGATACCCCGAACGCCTCGGGGTCGAGGCCGGCGAGGAAACCGGCGCGGTGC
>JAOTUO010000259.1 GCA_029863845.1 Myxococcales bacterium | reverse complement strand
CCGGCCCTGATGCGGGCCCTGGGGACGGGGCTTCCCGGCGTGGGGGTGGAGCCGTTCGAGGCGCTCGGCGTGCCCGCAGCGGCTGCCGAGGCGATGGCCTTCGCCCTGATGGGACGCAACGCGCTGCTCGGAATTCCCAACCACCTGCCCGGCTGCACGGGCGCCTCCCGCACCGCGGTCCTCGGCGAGGTCGTCCCGGGCCGCTAGAGCCGGAAGCGGTCGCCGTCGTCGGCCGTCTCCAGCTCGCAGGCGCCGCGCCGGGCGGCCATTTCGGCCCCCAGGTGGGTCAGGAGGACGCGTCCGCAATCGAACTCGTGCTTCCGGGTCAGTAGGTCTTCATAGTTGAGGTGATACTCGAAGAGGTTCGTGGCGTAGGTGCATTCGCAGATGAAGAGATCCGATCCCGCCACCTCGCCGGGGAGGCCGTCGAACCATCCCGTGTCGCCGGAGTAGGCGACGCGCCGCGCGCCCGCGCCCAGCACCAGCCCGTGGGGCTTCGAATCCGGCTGGTGATGGGCGTCGAAGGCCCGCACCCGGACCGGGCCCAGCTCGGCCTCGCGGCCGCGGGGAAACTCCTCGAATTCGATGGGGAACGGCCACTCGTGGCCCTCGATGGGGTGTCCCATGGCGAGGCAGAGGGCCCGGACCCGCTGCTCGACGCCGGGAGGCCCCCCGATCCGCAGCGGCGCGCTGCGCTCGTCCTCGTAGAGCGCTGCCAGCAGCAGCAGCGGGATGCCTCCGAAGTGATCGCCGTGGAAGTGCGAGATCAGGATCGTGTCGATCTCGTCGCGCTCGATGCCGAGGTCCGCGAGCCCG
This sequence comes from Myxococcales bacterium, assembly GCA_029863845.1. Classification (GTDB taxonomy): domain Bacteria; phylum Myxococcota_A; class UBA9160; order UBA9160; family SMWR01; genus JACZXC01. The sequence continues at coordinate 5,292 of JAOTUO010000259.1, read as the reverse complement.
GAGTTGGTCGTCGCGCCGCAGTCGAGCAGGACGCCGCCGCTGGGCGCTCGCAGCAGGATCGCCGACTGGCGCCGACCGCCGGCGCCGAAGGCGTCGCTGGTACCGATGAAGACCACTTCGCTCACCTTGCTTTTCCGGAGCACGGATGAAAGGCGCCACCGGCGAACACGCCGTCGCTTGCGTGCAGGCCGGCGGGTACGGTTTCACCGTCCCAGACGACGGCCCGGCGCAGCCGGGCCCCCGGCTCGAGTGACGCCCCCGCCCCGATCACCAGGTCCGGCTCGAAGCGCGTGCCGTCGCGTCGGGCGAGCGCGTCCGCATCGAAATAGCCGAGGGGGCAGCGGCTCAGGTTCACCGCCAGATACTCCCGCAGGGTTCCGACCGGCTCCCACGTGCACTGCTCCCGCGACCAGACTTCGCCACGGATGTCGGCGGCTCCGGAAGCGAGGCGCGGGCCGATCCAGTGATCGAAGTGCCCGAAGCATTCGCGGTCCGGAAGGGTGTCGAAGGCGCGAGCCGCAACCACGTTGACCCACGTGTAGAGGCCGGCCTGGGTTTCCGAGCCAAGGTCAAAACGTCCTCCGATGCGGCGCAGCCGGCCCTCCCGGTCGAGGCCGATCGTACCGAACTCCGCGCTGCGCGAGTCGCGCCGGAGCAGCAGCGTCAGGGCATCGCCTCGGGTCCGATGACGCTCCACCAGGGCCCCGAGGTCGGCGTCCACGAGCATGTCGCCTCCCAGGATGAGACAGGGGTCGCTCTCGCGGAGAAACGGCGCGACCCTTCGGATCCCGCCCCCCGTCCCCAGCAGCTCCGGCTCCACGGAGAAGCGGAGCTCCACGCCGGGCGGCCGGTAGCGCCGGGCGGCGGCGATCAGCCGGTCGGGGAGGTGGTGGGCGTTGATCACCACCTCGGAGACGCCGTGGCTCGCGAGCAGCGCGAGCTGGTAGGCCACCAGCGGGATGCCTCGCACCGGCAGGGCGGGCTTTGGACGCAGCTCGGAGAGCGGGCGCAGCCGGGTTCCGAGGCCCGCCGCCACGATCATCGCGCGCACGCGGTCTCCGGAAGGGCGTGGACGAGCTCGGCCAGCCGCGCGAGCTGCGGCTCGGCGGCGGCGGCGCGCCCGGCGGCAGCGCGCAGCGCCCGCACCGTCGCGGGCACGAAGCGCAGAAAGCGCGGGTCGCCGCGTTCCCGGGCTGCCATCACGAAGCGGGCGTGGTCTTTGCCCTTGCGCGTCAGCGTGAGCAGGTCGAAGCGCCGGGCGAAGCTGTCGGCGTCGGGGGCATCGGGCAGCCGCGGCCGCACGCGGTCGAGCTGCCCCCGGACCTCGGCTTCGGGCAGCTCCACGTAGGAGTCGCGCAGAAGGCAGACCAGGTCGTACTCCGGAGGCGCGAGAAACGCGCCCTGGAGGTCGATCATCGCGATTCGTCGCGTCGCGGCGCCGACCACGAGCAGGTTGGTGCTCTGGAGATCGCGATGGGCGAGACGCTCGGGAGCGCGTTCGCAGACGCCGGCGATGAACGCGAACGCCTCGCGGACGGCTCGCAACTCCGCAGCGCTGGGGCTGTGCCCACGCTCCGGGAGACTCCAGCGGGCGAAGACGTCCGCTTTGTAGGCGAACAGCCCGGCGTCGAGCCGGCGCTCGAAGGCCGCGATGCCGCCGCCCGGATCGCGGAGCGCCTGGAGTCGGGGCACCAGGTCGCAGGCCTGCGCGTAGAGGGCGCGGCGCTCGTCGGGCGCCGCCGCGGCCGCGTCGGCCAGCGACTGCGATCCGAGGTCCTCCAGCAGATCGAGACCGGCCACGCCGCCGTAGCGGCGCGGCACGGGCAGGCCGTGGTGCTCGAGAAAGGCGCGAATCGGCTCGAGCGGGGGCTCGGGCTTCGCGCCGCCGGGCCGGCCGGAGGGATCCTCCGGGGCGTCGATGCGGGCGATCAACGTGGCGGGCCGGCCGGAGGCGAGGAAGACGCGCAGGAAGCGACGCAGCCCGAGCTGCCCCGGGATCGCCTCGATGCGCGTCACGTCGGTGCCCAAGGCGTCGCGCACCGCGCCGCGCAGGCGGGTGTCGGGTTGTGCTGCGGTCGCCGCCGGCCGGTCCATCGCTCAGAAGAAGATCCGGCACCAGAGCAGCGCCGCCAGGACGCCGGTGGCGTCCGCGGCGAGGCAGGCCACCACCGTGTGGCGCGCGGCGCGCACCCGCACGCTGCCGAAATAGAGCGCCAGAACGTAGAAGGTGGTCTCGGTGCTCCCGTTCATGACCGACACCAGGAAGCCCACGAACGAGTCCGGACCGTACGCCTTCATCGTCTCCATCATCACACCCATGGCTCCGCTGCCCGACAGCGGTCGGACGAGGGCCATGGGCAGGGCTTCGGCCGGGAAGCCGATCAGCGACGTCGCGGGCGTCACGGCCGCGATGATCGCGCCGAGGGCGCCGGAGGCCCGGAACATGCCTACGGCCACCAGGATCGCCACGAGGAACGGGATGATCATGACCGCGATCTGGAAGCCCTCCCGGGCGCCCTGGACGAAAGACTCGTAGACCTTCACGCGGTGATTGAACCCGAAGAGCACGATCGCGGTCATGAGCAGGGGCAGCAGCCACGACTGCATCACTTCGCGCCCGACCTCGTCGAGGCGGCCTTCCGCCGACGCTCCGACGAAGTGCTGGACGAGTCCGACGGCGAGCACGGCGGCGACTGCGAGCGTCGCCAGCAGGCGCCGGCGGTCGGCGGGCGGCTGCGGGGTGGCGGTCTCCTCGGCCTCGTCGAGGCCGCGGATCCCCGCCGCCAGCGTTTCCTCCGGCTCCGACCCGGCGCTCGCCTCGGCGTAGCGCTCCGGGGCGTAGGCGGGCCGCCGGGCCAGCGCGCGCGCCACGAGCACCGCGACGACGGTCGAGCACAGGGTGGCGAGGATCGAGGGGACCAGGATGCCGCCGGCGTTCTCCGATCCGAGCGCCGCGCGGATCGCGATGACGCCGAGCGGAAAGACCGCGACGCCCGAGGTGTTGATCGCGAGGAACAGCGCCATGGAGTCGGTCGCCACGCCCTTGCGCGGGTTGAGCCGATCGAGCTCCTGCATGGCCTTGAGTCCGAAGGGCGTCGCGGCGTTTCCGAGGCCCAGCATGTTCGCGGCGATGTTCATGATCATGGCGGCCATGGCGGGGTGTTCCGCCGGGACGTCCGGAAACAGCCGCCGCATGAGCGGCGCCAGGGCGTGTGCGATCGAGCGCAGGAGGCCGGCGTCGCGCAGCACCCGCATCAGGCCGAGCCAGAGCGCCATCACGCCGACCAGCTCGATCGCCGTCGTCACGGCGAATCGGGCCGAGTCGATCCAGGCCGCGTTCACCTCGGCCATGCGGCCGGTAAACGCGGCCGTTATGACGGAGCCGACGATGAGGGCGATGAAGATCCCGTTCAGCACGACGGGTCAGCCCTGAGCACCGCACCACCCCCCGGCGTGCGAGACGCCCTCGATTGCCGCGGGGCAGCCTCCCGGATAACCTGCCCCGAGTCAAGCAGCTCCCCCCCGCCGCCCCCGATCGGGGTCTCCGCCGGCCCGCGCCGGTGGGACCGAACGTAGCCTCCGGCCAGGCCGCCGGGGCCGAGAGGAGCCGTCAATGCGCCGCTGGGTGCTCGCCGCCATCGCGGTCGGTCTCGCGCTTCCGGCCTCGGCTGTGCTGCCTTCGCCGCTCGAGCAGCGACTCGACGCGGCTCTCGCCGCGCGCGTTCTGCGGGGTGCGCGGGTGGCGGGGCTCGTCGTGGGCCGCGAAGACGGCCGCGTCCTTTACGCGCGCAGCCCCGACCGCGGGCTGGTTCCGGCATCCAACCTGAAGATCCTGACGGCGATCGCCGCGCTCTCCGCCTTCGGTCCCAGCCATCGCTTCCGAACGGAGCTGTTCGCAGGCGCTCCCCCCGATGCCGATGGGGCGATCGACGTGCTGTCGATCCGCGGCAGCGACCCGGCCCTCACGTCGGAGGAGATCTGGAGGCTCGCGGCGGACCTTCGCCGGCTGGGAGTCCGGCGGATCCGGGGCGGGCTGCGCCTCGACGACTCGGGCTTCGACGGTGAGCGCTGGCATCCCTCCTGGGGACGCGTCTCTGCTCGGGCCTATCACGCGCCGGTCGGGGCGCTCTCGGTGAACTATGGAGCCTTCGCCGTCGAAGTCGGGGCGGGAGAAGAGCCGGGGGATCCGGTTCGCGTGATTCTCGATCCGCCGCTTCCGTTTCTCCGACTGGTCAACCGCGCTCGCACGGGAAGGGCGCGGGCGCGAAGCTCGCTCCGCGTCGAGCCCGCTGCGTCGAACGGATTCGAGGACGTCGTCGTCTCCGGGGTCGTTCCCGCGGGGCGCGAGGCGAAGACCTACTACCGCAGTGTCCGCAATCCGGCGCGCTACGCGGGAGCGGTCATCCGCTACCAGCTCGAGGCCAACGGCATCGAGGTCGCCGGTGAGACGATCACCGGGCCGGTGCCCGATGCGGTGACGCTGCTCTTGAGCTTCGAGGGAAAGTCGCTGGGGGAGATCGTCCGGCTCTTCGTCAAGTTCAGCAACAACGCCATCGCCGAGAGCCTGGTCAAGGCGATGGGGGCGCGGGCCACGGGCGCCCCCGGCACCTGGAAGAGCGGAGTCGCCGCCATGCTCGCCGAGCTGGCGTCCCTCGGGCTCGACGTCGAGCCGCTGACCCTGGTGGACGGGTCCGGTCTCTCCTACGCCAATCGCGTCCCGCCGCGAAGCTTCGTCGAGGCCCTGCGGATCGCGGATCGCTCATTCCGCTTCGGCCCCGAGCTGGTGGCCGCGCTTCCCATCGCCGCGTCGGACGGGACGCTCGAGGAGCGCGCGGAGGGCGCGGCCGATCGGGTGCGTGCGAAGACGGGGCTGCTCACCCGCGTGACGGCGCTCTCGGGTTTCGCACAGCGAGCCGATGGCGGCGAGGTGGTGTTCTGCGTGATGGTGAACGGCTACCGGGGCAGCGACGAAGAGGCCATGGAGGCGCTGGACCGCTTCGTCTCGGAGCTGGTGGCGGGCCCGTAGCGCCTCGCGACGACCCGCCGGGCTACGAGGATCGTTCCAGGCGGTTCGAGCCGTAGGCCTTCGTGACGAGGCCCGGGTACTTCTTCGGAACCGGCGTTCCCCGCCGTAGGCGCCGATCGATGTGACCCGGTCCCCAGTTATAGGCGGCGAGCGCCGTCGGCATGTGATCGTAGCGGTCCGCGAGCAGCTTGAGGTAGGAGATCCCGACCCGCACGTTGGCGGTCGGATCGAAGAGCGTCTGCGGCCCGCGCCAGGATATGCCCAGC
>JAOTUO010000258.1 GCA_029863845.1 Myxococcales bacterium | reverse complement strand
ACGTGCTCGCCTTCGTGGCCGGCTTCGGCCCGACGGGCCTGTGGATGGCGTTCCTCACGGGCAGCGTGGTCCTCACCGTGACGACGGGGCTCTACATGGCGACGGGCCGCTGGACCCGCCGCGGGGTGCCCGTCTCCCTCGGCGCGCCGACGGTCTGAGCGGTACCAACGCGAGACCGACCGCAACCCGAAGCCCCCCACTTGCGCGCGGCGGATCGCTATCATGGAAGCATGACGAAGCCGGAGCTCTCCGCCCGCGCCGACGCCCGTCGCAATCGCGAACGCCTGCTGGAGGCGGCCCGCAGCGTACTCGCGGAACGCGGCTTCGAAGCCGACGTCACCGAGATCGCCTTCCGCGCCGGCGTCGGGGCGGGGACGCTCTACCGTCACTTCCAGAGCAAGGAGGCGCTCATCCTCGAAGTGACCCGGGAGATGGCGAGCCGGACCTTCCGCGATCTCAATGAGATCGCCGCCACCGTCCAGGACGCGCGCGAGTGCCTGAGGCGAACGATGCAGATCGGCTTTGAGCGTGTGAAGGAGTACGGCCAGCTCACGATCGCGCTCGTCGCCGGCACCCAGCCGCCGCAGTACGACCGCGTCGTCGATCGCCAGGGGCTCGGCAACGTCTTCTCCTCCCTGATCTACCGCGGCATCGCCCAGGGGCACTTCCGCGCGGACATCGACGTGGAGTACGCCGTCGCCGTGTGCTTCGCACTCGTCGCGCCCCAGGCGCTGAGCGAGCTGATGGAGAAGCGCTCGCTCGACGAGATCACGGTCTCCACCACGGACTTCATCCTGGCCGGACTCACGGTTCCGGCCCCCCCCGAAGAGGAGTGACGCGCGGGCGGCTCTTCGCCGGGCTCGCTAGCCCCCGTTCGCGGCGTCGCGGAGCTCGGCGGTGGCGGCGTCGAGACCCTCGGCGAAGTCGCCGAGGTCCGGCATCAGGTCCCAGTCGCCGAGCAGCCCGAAGTGGAGCTTGCCGAGGTAGCTCATGGCCGCCACGGCCAGGCCCTGGTTCTCGAAGAGCGGGATGTGCGGAAAGAACTCGATCAGGCGCGCGCCGAGCAGGTAGAGCGGGAACTGCGGCCCGTGGATGTTGCTCACGATCAGGTTGTACGGGCGCAGCAGCGACGTGACGTTGACCAGCCCCGAGGGCATGAGCGTGGAGCCGCTCCAGTCCGCGAGACGCAGGAACAGATCGATCCCATCGGCCGCGTTCGTCTGCTTGAGCCGCCGCGTCTGGCTTCGGATCCCGTCGAAGCGGCGCTTCGGGTCCCGTTCGGCCAGGGGCAGGCTCACGAACCACGCGGAGACCTTGTTCGCGACGTCCGCGTCGGGCTGACCCGAGCGCGTGTCGACCGGGACCGTGACGCGGAAGTCGAGCCCCCGCAGGCGGACGCGGCGCTTCTTGAAGAGGCGTCGGAGGGAGCCGGCCACGATGCTCAGCACCACGTCGTTGATGGAGCCGTCGAGGCGCTTGCGCAGGTCGCGGACCTCGGCGAGGTCGAGCGTCGTCCAGTCGACGCGGCGCTGGTGACCGATGGGCCGGTTGATCGGCGTGCTCGGGGGACGGGTCAGACCGCCCACGAGCGTCTCCCAGGCGGCGACGGCGCCCTCGGAGATGCTCTCCGCGGTGCGCCGCGGACGCAGGAGGGCGTCGGCCAGCGTCTGCGCCGTCGCTACCGACACGCCCGCGCCGCGGGCGAGCCCGTCGGACAGGAAGTCGAAGACGCCCGGCGCCGGGCGCGGCGTCCAGGGGAGCGCCGGCTCGAACTCCGCAGCCTCCGTCGGGCTGAGCAGCGATGTGAGGACGCCGACGCCGGAAACGCCGTCCACCAGGCTGTGATGGACCTTGGCGATCGCCGCGAAGCGATCGCCGGTCAGGCCCTCCACGAACCAGATCTCCCAGAGCGGCCGGCTCCGATCGAGCGCCTGGGAGGCGACCCGGCCCGCGAGCTCCTTGAGCTCGGCGTCGCCGCCGGGCTGCGGGAGCGCTGCGTGACGCACGTGGTAGTGGAGGTCGAAGCGCGCGTCGTCGACCCAGATCGGATGACGCTGCACGAACGTATGGGCGAGCTTCTGGCGGTAGCGGGGTAGCGTGTGGAGCCGCGAACCGATGTGGGCGCGCATGCGTTCGAGATCGAGCCCGCCGGCCTCGGCCAGCAGCGGCCCGGTCTCGAAGATGGCGATGGCCGTCACGTGCGCGTGGCTGCCACCGCCTTCGAACATCACGAAGGAGCTGTCCTGGGCCGATAAGCGTTCGAAGCCGTTCCCCACCATTGGGGAATATACCCGGAAACGACCCGGCGACGATGGGAATCGCGTTTCCGGTTCGATTCGAACGCCGTTCTGGCGGTCCGGGCCCGAGCGCTACATCCGCTCGAGGAGGGTGGCGATGCCCATGCCGCCGCCGATGCACATGGTGACGAGGCCCGTGGTGCGATCGCGGCGCTCGAGCTCGTCGAGGACGCTTCCGATCAGCATGCCGCCGGTGGCGCCCAGCGGGTGGCCGAGCGCGATGGCGCCGCCGTTCACGTTCACGGTCTCGGGGTCGAGTCCGAGGTCGCGCATGGTCTTGAGCGGAATCGCTGCGAACGCCTCGTTGATCTCGATCAAGTCGATGTCGGAGACCGCCATCCCGGCCTTCTTCAGGCAGCGCTGCGACGCCGGCGTGGGCGCGGTGAGCATGATGATGGGCTCTGCGGCAGCCGTCGCAGTGGCCACGACGCGGGCGCGCGGCGCGAGCCCGTGCTCCCGCGCGTACTCCGGCGAGGCGATCAGCACGGCGCTCGCACCGTCCACGATACCCGAGGAGTTCCCGGCGTGGTGAACGTGCTCGATCTTCTTCACTTGCGGGTATCGGAGCAGGGCCCGCTCGTCCATCGTGAGCGGCGAACCCTTGGGCTTGTAGGCCCCCATCTCGGCGAAGGAGGGCTTCAGCTGCGCGAGGCCCTCAGCCGTCGTGCCGGCCCGCGGGTGCTCGTCGCGGTCGAGCAGGACGCGGCCCTCCCGGTCGCGAACCGCGATCAGGCTCTTGTCGAAGCGCCCCTCCTTCTGGGCGATCTGCGCCCGCTGCTGGCTCTCCGCGGCGAACGCGTCGAGCGCCTCGCGGCCGAAGCCCTCGACGGCCGCGATGAGGTCCGCCGAGATCCCCTGTGGAACCATCGGGTGCTGCTCGTCGAGGTGCGCGTTGTGGCCGGAGAGGCCGGACCCGTCGGAGCCCATCGACTGGCGCGACATGGACTCCACGCCACCGCCGATGACGAGGTCCTGCTGGCCGGCCATGACGCCCATGGCGGCGAAGTTCACGGCCTGCTGGCCGGAGCCGCAAAAGCGATTGAGGGTCACGCCGGTCGCCGCGGCCGGATCCCATCCGGCGTTGAGCACGGCCATACGCGCGATGCAGGCACCCTGCTCGCCCACCGAGGTGACGCATCCGGCCACCACGTCCTCGACGTCGCGCGGGTCGATCCCGGTCCGGTCGACGATCGCGTTGAGACAGGTCGAGAGGAGATCCTGGGGATGCACCCCGGAGAGTGCGCCCACGTCCTTCTTGCCGCGCCCGCGCGGTGTGCGGACGGCGTCGATGATCCAGGCTTCGCCCATGCTGGCCTCCTTCGCTGCCTGCCGACGGGCCCGCGCGCAGTCTCTTGGCTCGTCTGCGGCGTGCTGGCAGGGGCTGGGGGATTCGCGTGACGGGCAATCGGATCGAGCGGCCGACGGGCCCGCACATCGGGGGCGGAGTGTATCAGCCCGCTCCTGCGGCTGCACCGCGTCGACGGCGCCGCCGAGCCCTCCGGGTGCCGCGCCATGGAGGAAGACGCGCTTCGGAACGTTGCCGCCGCGAAACCCGACGCCCGACTCCAGCACCGCAAAACGCAGCGAGGGGATTGCCGGTCGCCTGGAGTCCCCGATCATTCGCCACGACTGGCAACGGAGGAATCGCGATCATGGCCGCAGCACCGGAGCCTCTCGCCATCGAACGCGTGCTGCGACGACTCGACCAGGACCTCTGGGTGATCGACCGGCCCCTCCGGGTCTACGGACTCCAGATCGGCTGTCGCATGAGCGTCGTGCGCCTGGCCGACGGTTCGCTGTTCCTGCACTCGCCGGTCCCGCACGACGCGGAGACGCGCCGGGCCCTCGACGCCCTGGGGCCAGTGCGCCACGTCGTGGCCCCCAACAAGGTGCACCATCTCTTCGCAGGCGCCTGGCGCGACGCGGCGCCCGACGCGCTTCTCTACGCGGCGCCGGGTCTTCCCGAGAAGCGAAGCGACCTGCGCTTCGACCGCGTGCTCGACGACGACGCTCCGTCGGCCTGGGACGGGCAGATCGACCAGGCCCTGTGCCGCGGCATCCCGTACACCAACGAGGTCGCCTTCTGCCACCGCGGTAGCCGCACGCTGCTGCTCACGGACCTCATCTTCAACATGCACGACGGCGAGAACCTGTGGACGCGCCTGTGGCTGCGGGCGATGGGAATCCACGGCGAGCTCGGCGTCGGACGTCACGTGCGGCACCTCGTCCGCGACCGCGCCGCACTGCGCGAGTCCCTGGACCGCATCCTCGCCTGGGACTTCGATCGCGTCGTCGTCGCCCACGGCGTCGTGCTGCAACGCGCCGGCCGTCGCGTCCTGCGCCGGGCCTTCGACTGGCTCGGCGACCGGCGGTAGCGCCGGCGCCGCCGACGCATCAGGGCCGAACGCGGATCACGGTCGCTTCGCCCGCCCTCCGAACGTTCCCGTACCGCTTCTCGAAATAGGGCAGCAGCGGCAGCTCGGCCCCGGCCAGGGGGGACGACACGAGCGTGTTGAGCCCGTACTTGTCGATGATCGCCTCGGCGGCCTCGGGCCGGTGGTCGCGACGAATCGCGAACGCCAGGCTGTAGACGGGACGCTCGAGATAGACGCCGTAGTGAAAGCCCACGCCCGCGCCGATGCGGGCGTCGGGCTCCAGCTGGGCTGCGACGGCGGCCGTCATCTGTGCGTAGCGGGTGTGCCGCTTCTCGATCCGATCCCATCCGCGCCGCGGCTCGAAATCGAATGCGACCAGCAGGAGCAGCGCGGCGGCCGCACCCGCGTTCGCCACCCGTGCGCCGCCGATGCGCCCGAGGAGATCCCGCACGACCTCGACGGAGGCCGACAGGGCGAGGACGAAGACGGGCAGGAGCAGACGATCGCGAAGGTCGAAGTAGCCGACCAGCACGCCGAGCGCGAACACGACGAAGAACTCGGCCGGGGCCCGTCGCCTGAGCAGGAGCACGAGCGAGGCTCCGAGCAGAAGGAGGCCGAGGGCGGGATTCAGCGCGGGGTGCCGTCCCGCCTGCATCCGGCTGCCCAGGGTCCTCACGATCGCCGGCGCGTTGGCACGCATCCGGGCCAGCAACCCGGCGGCGCCGACGCGCGGCGAAGCCGGGTCGCCGGGATCCCGGTGCCACATCCCGGTCGCGTAGGAGTAGAGATAGGTCTGATCCGCGGGCGACGGCGGCGCCTTGATGTTCTCGCGGATGCTCCACGGGAGCAGGACGAGCCAGGCAACGGCGGCGAAAAGCGCAAGATCCCTCAGCGCGACCGAGACCGTGAATGCGGGGCTCATCCCGTCCCGCCGCCGCTGCAGCAGTCGCGACACGACGATGGCGGGGACCAGCAGCAGGTTGATCGATCGCAGATACGCCGCGAGTCCGACACAGACGCCAAGCACCGCCTCGCGGCGCCAGGAGGGCGCCCGGCGCGCCCACTGCTCGAGGAGCAGGCACGCGATCAGGGCGCTCGTACCCGGCACGTCGGACAGGATCTGCGTGGCGTGCCACTGGTAGCCGGGATTGAGCCAGACGGCGAATGCCGTCAGGGCGGCCACGACTCCTCCCAGTGTCGCACGCAGATGGAACGCGAGCAGCACCACGCCGGCGGCGCCCAGCAGACTGACGAAGAGGTTCAAGGCGTAGAAGTGGGTGCCCAGCCCGGCGATGATCGGTGCGATCAGCACGGAGAAGCCCGGCGGCCGGAGCCGAAACGAAAGACCGAGATGGGTGTAGCCCTCGCCCGCGACGAGCGCGCGCGCCGTCTCGATGTACAGCGCGGGATCCCCGTAGGTCGAGTCGTACCAGGGGTGCACGAGCAGCGGCAGGCTCACGAGGACCGCG
>JAOTUO010000257.1 GCA_029863845.1 Myxococcales bacterium | reverse complement strand
AGGCCTCCTGACACTTTGGCGCTCTTGAAGCCGGGCCGCACGCCCGATATTAACGCTTGACGATATTAACGCTTTACGTTATGCTTGAGTCGTGATCCGGAGCTTTCGCGACGCGGACACGCAGAGAGTGTTCCGCCGCGAGCGGTCGCGGAGGCTGCCGCCGGACGTGCAGCGCCGCGCGCACCGCAAGTTGTTGCTGTTGGATGCAGCGGAGTCGCTTCAGGACCTGCGAATACCGCCAGGCAACCGGCTCGAGCGGCTCTCCGGGGACCGCGCCGGTCAGCACAGCATTCGGATCAACGATCAGTGGCGGCTCTGCTTCCGGTGGGCCCGGAACGACGCCTACGACGTGGAGATCACGGACTACCAATAAGGAGCCTGCGTATGGCGAGAAAGGCGCATGCACCGATTCACCCGGGTGAGATTCTGCTGGAGGAGTTCCTGGAGCCCATGGAGGTGAGCCAATACCGCCTGGCGAAGGACATCAGCGTTCCGCCGCGGCGCGTGAACGAGATTGTGCATGGGAAGCGGGCCATTACGGCGGACACGGCGTTGCGCCTGTCCCGATACTTCGGCACATCGGAGCGCTTCTGGATGAACCTCCAGACCCGCTACGACCTCGAAGTGCAGAAGGGGCGCCTGAAGGGGCGACTCGAGAAGGAGGTGACGGCCCGTCGCAAGGCGAGTTGAAGGATTCTGGAGCCGACGGGCGGACTCGAAGCACGGCCGGGAGAATCATCGCGCGCAGCGAGCGCCGCATCGCGTCTTCGTCTCGGACGAGGTGACTCGGCACCGTCCGGTACGACATCAGGACGCGCAGCACCCATTCCATGAGCACCTCGAGGTCCAGGCTCTCGCGGCCGGGCCCCGCCGTAAGCTACCCTTGGCTCAGCGAGGGGCGCCCGTGTCTCGAGCGGACCGCAGACCGGAGCCTTTCAACGCGACCAGCGGCCCGCAAAGGTACGTTCCGCGAGCCGCCTCGGAGCGGCTTCTCGCCCAGATGGAGCAGTGGGCGCTTCGTACGAACGGCACGGCGTTCGTGATCACGGGCCCCACCGGCATCGGCAAGACGCTGCTCCTCAAGGTGTTCGCGCTCCGGATCGACGGCCGACTCCGTTCAGCGTATGTCCCCTATCCCGCGCTGTCCGTGCCAGAACTCTGCCACTGGGTGCTGCGCGAGCTCGGGGAGTCCCCGGGCGACGATCCGGAGTCGGCCCTCGCCCGGGTGGCGACGAACCTGCGAAGCCGGGGATCGACGCTCCTGCTGCTCATCGATGACGCGATGCGCATGCCGATTGCAACCGTGAACGCGCTCAGCGAGCTGGGCCGGTCGTCCGGGCATGCTGTCGGCCTCGTGCTGACCCTGTTCGGCGGGGCCGGCGCGGAACGCGTGCTCTCGGCTCTGGGCGGAGAGGCGACCGTCGTGTCCTTCGACACACCCATGAGCCCGAGCGAGACGGCTGAATTCGTCCAGGCCGAGTTGGAGCGGGCGGGCGTCTCTCCGGAGGCCCGCGCCCGCTTCGGCGCCGCAGAAATCGAGGCGCTTCACGAACGATCCGCCGGGGTTCCGGCGCGCCTCAACACGGAGGCGAGGCGCGTGCTCGACGCGATCGAGGGCGGTGGGCAGCTCTCCGTCGACATGCCCGCCAGCGAAGCCGGTACGTCGCGTCCGGACCCGGAAGCAGGGCCCGCCGGCCCCGCGGCTCCTGCGGGTGACCACGCAACGCCTTCCCCCGCGCCACCGGTCAGAGCCACACCGCCGGCCCGCGGGCCGCGCAAGCGCTTGCTCGGGATCCCGCCCGCCCTTGGCTGGACTTGCTTCGGCTTCCTGGCTGGGGTCGCTTTCACCCTGGGCCTCGACGCCTTTCGGGGCGCCCTGGTGGAGATGCCGCTCTTCGAGATGCCGCCCTTCGAAGCGCCGACCCTGGCCGCGGCCACGCCGGCGCCTCGGGTAGACGCGGCGGATGCGACGGCCGAGGCCCTGCCCGTCGTGACCCAGGAGGCCGCCCCGGTGCCGATGCCGCCCTTCGAAGCGCCGACCCTGGCCGCGGCCCCGCCGGCGCCTCGCGTGGACGCGGCGGATGCGACGGCCGAGGCCCCGCCCGTCGTGACCACGGAGGCCGCCCCGGTGCCGATGCCGCCCGGCGAAGCGCCGACCCTGGCCGCGGCCACGCCGGCGCCTCGGGTGGACGCGGCGGATGCGGCGGCCGAGGCCCCGCCCGTCGCGACCACGGAGGCCGCCCCCGACCCGGTCCCGAAGGCGAACGCAGCGTTCGTGGCGCTCGCGAACGAGGGCTCGGCTCCCCCCGCTGCTGAAGAGACGGCGGGCGCCACCCACACCGTCCAACCCGGACAGTCCCTCTGGGAGATCGGCCGCCTCTACGGGGTGGGCGTCGAGGACATCGTGCGAATGAACCAGATCTCGGACGCACGCACGTTGCCCGCGGGGTCCCGCATCGCAATCCCCTCCACGACTCCGCCAGGCTCCGCGGCGTCTGCGGCGCCGATCGAAGGCGAGCCGGGAACCCCGCCCGACACGGGTGAGTCGGTGGCCGTCCTGCTGGTGCGGGCCAGCGATCAGCTGAACGCCGCACAGTTCCAGGCCGCGCTCGACACCACCGAGGCCGCGCTGGCCCGGCTCGACTCCCGGCCCCCCACTCCGGAGGCAGACGCGCAGCGCGCCAGGCTGGAGGTCGTGGCGGCCAGCTCCCATCTGGCTTTCGGGCGAGAAGATGCGGCCCGCGTAAGCCTCGCGCGTGCGCTGCGGGCCGAGCCGGAGCTGGAGCTCGATCCCGCCACGAGCTCGCCCAACCTGCTTCGCATCTTCCGTGCGGGGTCCCGCATCGCAATTCCCTCCAGGACTCCGCCGGGCTCCGCGGCGTCTGCGGCGCCGATCGAACGGAAGCCGGGAACCCCGCCCGCCACGGGTGAGTCGGTGGCCGTCCTGCTGGCGCGGGCCGGCGATCAGCTGAACGCCGCGCAGTTCCAGGCCGCGCTCAACACCAGCGAGGCCGCGCTGGCCCGGCTCGACTCCCGGCCCCCCACTCCGGAGGCGGACGCGCAGCGCGCCAGGCTGGAGGTCGTGGCGGCCAGTGCCCATCTGGCTTTCGGCCGAGAAGATGCGGCCCGCGCGAGCCTCGAGCGTGCGCTGTGGGCCGAGCCGGAGCTGGAGCTCGATCCCGCCGCGAGCTCGCCCAACCTGCTTCGCATCTTCCGCGAGCTCCGGGCGGGGGCGGACGACTCCTCGTGGTCGCTCGTCCCCACCGGGGATTCGCCCTAGGCTGTCCTCTGCCTATCCGGTTCGCACCGCTGTCAAACGGGGGTAGGGGAAGGGCTCCGCGCCGATCGAACGGCACCGTGTTTTGTTTCGTCGCCTTCCCGTGAGAAGCGACGTCCCAGAAGAACGAAACCGCTCCGACGGGAGCGGTTTGCCAGCGGACATTGCGGGCCTCGCGGCGAGGTCAGGCCATTCGGCGCTTGCGCGTTGCCGCGCCCACCACGCCAAAGCCCAAGCAGAACAAGACCGCGGCGGTGGGCTCGGGAATCGGGGCCGCAGAGGCCTTCAGTATGCCGTACTTGAGAAGCGGAGGATGATCGTGGCCATCGCACTTCCCGTCACCGTGTTCGGTGTAACTCCCTGTCACAAACGAGTCCGCTCCTGGTGTTTCGACTTTCCAGTCGAGCGTGCCGTAGTCGCTCAGGTGCGCCAGCACCCGAGCGTTGGCGTCGAAGTGCTCCAGGTAGAAGACGAACAAGAACCGGTCGTCCCCGTTGACGATGGCTTCCTGGAGCTCGCCGCCCAAGGTGATGCTCGCGATTTCCTCGTTACCGGACCCGAAGTCGAAAAAGATGAAGTCGATCCGTGCGGCGCCCACGTTCTGCACCAGGGGGTCGAATCCGCCGGAGTCGCAGATGAGCAAGAGGCAATCGCTCCCGGGGTTCATGATGTCGAACGTTCCCGACAGCGAGTGGTCCGCGGTGACCCACTCGAAGACCGGGTCGACGTCGATGTAATCGTAGGAGTAAGCCGATGCCGAGTTCGCAACAGCGAAACTCGACAACAACACCGCGGTCACGAGAAACCCGCGGGGGATGGTCAGCGGAGAACTGCGAACACGGTTCGAAATCGGAGCCACCTCTCCGGGCGTCTTAGGCGCTGTACGAGACAATAATACACCATCACCGGGGGAGTTCCCGAGAGAATTTTCTGCGAATTCCTCTCTTGTGGCGCCCCTTTTCCGCGGATGCGGCCCCCCCCGCGCGGGGGGGGCTGCCCCGCCGCCTGGATGGGCAGTTCAGGCGCGTTTCCCTCCGGACGAGAAGCGTTTTCGATTCCTCCCTGCGGCCTTATCGAGCACCCTCGAGGGCGCCGAGGCCGCGCGCATGCGCCGCCTGCTCGACAGGCACCTCACCGAGCAGGGCGACGGGGTCGTCGAGAAGGGCGTGGGCATCGACCCGTCCATCGCCGACCGCCTGCGCGCCATGGGCTACCTGCGCTCGTTGTGGGACCCACACCTAGTGTCCTGTCCCAGCGACAGCTTTGCAAAATCGCTCGATCTTTTCGAGGATTGAGTCGGGTGTAGCGGTCCACACGAAGGGCTGGCAGCGGCGGTTGTATCGCTGGACGAAGCGCTCGATCTTGGTGACGAGGTCTCGGACGCTGCGAAAGGTGCCGCGACGGATGGCGCGCTGGGTGATGATGTTGAACCAGATCTCGACCTGGTTGAGCCAGGAGGAGTAGGTCGGGGTGTAGTGGACGTGGAAGCGGGGACGCGTGGCCAGCCAGCGACGGACGGTCGCGTGCTTGTGGGTGGCGTAGTTGTCGACGATGAGATGGACGTCGAGCTTCTTCGGCACCGACGCTTCGATATGGCGTAGGAACTGCAGGAATTCCTGGTGGCGATGCCGCCGCGGACTTCGAGAGCTTCGTTTCCGCGGCGATGGATCGGCACGTCCAGTGCGTTCCGTCTTTGGGCTTCGTCTTCAGCGTCCTGCGAATCAGGGTGGCCACTTGCTCGTCGCGGATCGAACGCGGACCGCCGGGACGAGGCTCGTCGTAGAGCCCTGGGAGCCGCTGGGTCAGGTAGCGCTTGCGCCAGATTCCCACGGTGGGATTCGAGAGTCCGAACTTCTCGGCGATCTCCGTGTTGCTGTGACCGTCGGCGGCCAACAGGACGATGCGGGCGCGGGTCGCCAGCGCCTGCGGCATCGAGCGCGAGCGGGTGATCGAGACGAGTTCCTCGCGCTCGGTCGGCGAAATGGTCAGCGGAGCCAGGGGTCGACCTTGGGCCATGAGCTGCCTCCTTTCGTCGGAGGACAGCTTATTCCGGCTTCGCTAGATATACAATCTATTCTTGGGACAGGACACTAGATCAGTGTGTTAGAGGGGGCGCGACCTGAGTCGCGGGTCGCTGGTTCGAGTCGAACCACCGCTACCTCTTGAAGCCTCTCTCCCAGCGAGGTCTTGGGACAAACTGACGGTGTCACCCGTGTTGCCGGGCTTCTGGATCGTCTACCCGATGCGCCGCCGTTGCTCTTGGAGGACCAAGATCGCGGCCGCCGACAGCAGGAGCGACAAGAGAAGGATGCCCATCGGACGAAGCATCGGAATGGGGATTGCCTGCGTGCAGGTGCCGCTGCCGGTGCACATGAGGTTCCCAGGGCATTCTTCCTCGGGGTCCTGACCTTCTGGTATGAAGCTGCATGTACCTTCCGAACCCACCAGGGCACACGATTCGCAAAGACCTTCGCACGCCGAGTCGCAACACACCATGTCGCTGCTGTTGCACATCGAGCTCTCGCACTGATCGCCGGAGGTGCACGGCTCTCCGTTCGACCGATTCCTGCATGAGCCCGAACCGTCGCAGACGTATCCGCCGGAGCACTCGTTGTCGGGATCCTGGCCGTCGGAGACCAGCGTGCAGGTTCCCCCCGAGTTCGGCAGGTTGCAGTGCTCACAGGTCCCGCTGCACGAGCTTTCGCAGCACACACCGTCCCGGCAGTTCCCGCTCGCGCAGGCGACGCCGCTGCCGCACGCCTTGCCGGCCAAGGAGCCCCGGCAGGCGCCCGAGCCGTCGCAGACCTCTACGAGAGAGCACTCGTTGTCGGAGTCCTGGCCGTCGGAGACCAGCGTGCACGTGCCCACCGAGCCCGGCAG
>JAOTUO010000256.1 GCA_029863845.1 Myxococcales bacterium | reverse complement strand
GCGAGGCGAAGGCTGGGTCCGCATGGTTACGCTCGCGCCCGAGGTCGAAGGCGTCGCCGTCCTCGAAGCGGCGCTCGGGCGCCGGGGGATCGCCATCGCGCTGGGCCACAGCCTGGCCGACGCCGAGCAGGTGCTCGCCGCGATCGACCGCGGAGCCCGCCACGTCACACACCTGTTCAACGCCATGGGGCCGATGCACCAGCGCGCGCCGGGTCTGGCCGGCGTCGCCCTGGGCGAGGAGCGCCTGACCTGCGATCTGATCTGCGACGGCGTGCACGTCCATCCTGCGATGGTGCGGCTGGCGGCCCGGGCCAAGGGCGATCGACTGATCCTGATCACCGACCGCGTCGATCCGCCCGGCGGCGAATCGGAAGGCTTCGGCTCGGGCCCGGTGCGCGACGACGGGACGGCGATCCGGATGACCGACGGCAACCTCGCGGGCAGCCGCCTGACACTCGACGCCGCAGTGCGGAGGTTGCGGGAGGCGGCGGGACTGACGCTGCTCGAGGCGGTGGCGGCGTGCACGCTGCGACCCGCGCGCGTCCTGGGAATCGAGTCCGAGCGAGGAACCCTGCGCCCCGGGGCGCGCGCGGACTTCGCGCTGCTCGACGACGAAGGTCGGGTCCTGGAGACGTGGATCGCAGGACAGCGTGCCTGGCCGAGTTAGCTCGATCCGACGAGCGCGGCCGGAGCCGTGAGCCATCCCTCCGCGAATGGCTCGGCCTATCCTGTTGGATGTGACTACGTTCGCCTGCGGCTCACTGCGCGGCGGCTTCGCCGCCTGTCTTGGCGGGGGCCCGCCTACGTTCGCCTGCGGCTCACTGCGCGGCGGCTTCGCCGCCTTGCGAAATCCATGATGGCCTGCGCTTGATTTCGCTGCGGGATGGCTCACGGCTCCGGCCGCTTCTTTGCGAACGCGTTCGTAGTTCGCAGCTCGGGCGTGTCAGAAGAGGCTTGCGGCCAGGGGGGCGAGGTGATGTTCGTCGGGGTGTGTTCCGGGGGGGAGCGGGGGGATCTCGGCGACGAGGCGGTCGCCGAGGTAGGTCCGGAGGGCTGCCAGGTTGGCGGCGTCCGCTGGTGAGAGCGGGCCGTCGGCGTGGGAGACGACCACTCCCGCGAGGGGGAGCGCGCGCGCGGCGGCGGCCTCGAGCGTGAGCCGGGTGTGGTTGATCGTGCCGAGCGAGGCCCGCGCGACCACCAGCAGCGGCAGCCCCAGCTCGCGCGCCAGGTCCGCCATGCTGGCGCCCTTGGCGGCGGGCACCAGGAGGCCGCCGGCTCCTTCGACGACGAGCGTCGCGTGCGCGGCCGCGAGCCGCTCGAAGGCCGCGCGCACCGCGTCGAGATCGACCTCGCGACCCTCGGCGGCCGCGGCCACCGTGGGCGCCGCGGGCAGCGCGTAACGCTGCGGACAGACGATTTCGATCGGGTCGTCGACGCCCGCGGCCTCGCACAGCGCGATGGCGTCCGAGGGACCGCCGGCCCCGACTCCGGTCTCGATGGGCTTCATCACGCCCACGTCGGCGCCCCGCCCCCGCAGCGCCCGCACCAGAGCGCAGCCCACGAAGGTCTTTCCCACGCCGGTGTCGGTGCCGGTCACGAACCAGCCCCGGGCTGCGGCACTCAGGCCAGCACCTCGCTGACGGCGTCGGCGAGGGCGTCGATCTCGCCCGTGCGATGCGTGGCCATGGGCGTGAAGCGCAGGCGCGCCGTGCCCGCGGGCACCGAGGGATGGCGGATGCCCTGGGCGTAGAAGCCGCGCTCGAGCAGGCCCTCGCAGGCCGCCATCGTCCGCGCGTTGTCGCCGACCACGACGGGGACGATGTGCGTCGTGCTGGGCTGCGTCGAGTGCCCGAGCCGGGCCAGCCGCGAGCGCAACCGCCGCGCGTTGTCCTGAAGCCGGGTGCGCCGCCACGGCTCGCGCTGCGCCAGGCGCAGCGCGGTCGCCGCCGCCGCGACCTGGGGCGGCGACAGCGCGCAGCTGAAGATGAAGCTGCGCGCGGCGTTCACCAGCAGCTCGCGCAGCGCCGAGCTGCCCGCGACGAAGGCCCCGAAGCTGCCCAGCGCTTTGCCGAGGGTTCCGAGATGCATGTCGACCGCTTCCGACACTCCGCAGTGCTCCGCCGAACCGCGCCCGGTGCGGCCGAGCGTGCCGGTGCCGTGGGCGTCGTCGAGGAGCAGCATCGCTCCCCAGCGCTTCGCCAGGGCGATCATCTCGGGCAACGGGGCCACGTCCCCGTCCATGCTGTAGACGCCGTCGACGGCGAGCAGCACGCGGCGGCGGGTCGACGCCACCTCCCGCAGCACGGCCTCCAGCGCGTCGAGATCGCCGTGGGGGAAGACGCGGACGTCGGCGCGGGAGAGACGACAGCCGTCGATGATGGAGGCGTGACTCAGGGCGTCGGAGACCACGACGTCGCCGTCTCCCGCCAGCGCGGGAATCACGCCGACGTTCGCCATGTAGCCGGTGTTGAAGGCCAGGGCGGTCTCGGTGCCGAGGAACTTCGCGAGGTCCTGCTCGAGCTCTTCGTGGATGGAGAGGTTTCCGCTGATGAGGCGCGAGCCGCCCGCGGCGCAACCGAAGTCGCGCGCCGCGCGCGCCGCGGCTTCCACGACCTCGGGATGGTGGGCCAGATCCAGGGCGTTGCTGCCGGCGAAGAGCAGCGCCTCGCGGCCGTCGACGCGCATGCGCGTGGACTGCGCCCCGTCGAGGACGCGCATGCGGCGGTAGGTGCCGCGTTCGCGCGCGGCGCCGAGCACTTCGCCGGCGATCTCGTCGAGGCTCACGTTTACTGGTCTCCGCTCGGCCCTGCTCCGCGGCGCTTACGCGGTCTTCAGGATCTCCCCGTCGATCCCGGAGAGTTGGAATCCGCCCTGCTCGTCCGCAGGCTCCTGCGCCGAGAGCGGGTTGCCCTCCACCTCGAAGCCCGCGTCGCGGATCATGCGGGTGGTCTCGGCGATGGCGTCGCCCCGGGTCGTGAGATAGCCCTCGACGAAGAGCGAATTCGCGGGCCACAGGGCGAGGGGACCCAGCGCTCGTAGGTGCCCTTCGCGCCCGCCCGCGACGCGAATCTCTGCGCGCGGGTTGACGAAACGCATCAGGGCCAGCGCCCGCAGACACCGCTCCGGCGTGAGCGAGCCGTCGCTCGCGACGGGGTTGCCCTCGATCGGAATCAGGAAGTTCACCGGGATGGAGGGCACCTCGAGCTCGCGCAGCTCGAAGGCCACGTCCACCACGTCACGGCTCGTTTCGCCCATTCCGACGATCAGGCCGCTGCAGGGCTCGAGGCCGCATTTCTTGGCCGCGACGAGCGTCCGCACCCGGTCCGCGTGCTCGTGGGTGCTGCAGATCTCGGCGTAGTGCGCCTTGCTCGTGTTGAGATTGTGGTTGAGGCGGTCGAGGCCGGCCTCGGCGAGAATGCGCGCGTGCTCCTCGTCGATGATCCCGACGGAGAGGCACACCTCGATCGGGAAGCGCTCCTTCACGCGGCGGACGATCGCTGCGAGCCGCCGCGTGCGCTCGAGGCTCGGGCCGCGACCGGACGCCACCATGCAGTAGCGGGAGGCGCCTGCCCGTGCGGCGCGCTCGGCCTCGGCCAGGATCTCGTCGTCGCTCTTCAGAGGGTATTTGCGGATCGCGGCCTTCGAGTCGCGTGACTGCGAGCAGTAACCGCAGTCCTCGGCACACAGGCCGCTCTGCACGTTGTTGAGGATGTGCACCATCACCTTGCGCCCGAAGTGGCTTCGGCGCGGCACGTAGGCGGCGTGCAGAAGCGGCAGCAGCTCCACGTCGTCACCGTCCAGGATCCAGAGCGCCTGGGCCTGTTCGGGCGGCTCGTCACGGAGCGCGCGTTCCGCGAGTCGGGCGTAGGGTTCGAGCACGGGTAGAGGCGAAGCTAGGAGGGACTGGGACCGCCTGTCAACCTGGCATCGATTCGGGGTTGACGGGTGGCTGCCGCGTCGTCGGCGGCCACAGACGCTAGGATGGGACCGTGGGGCGTGAGAGATCGGTGTTCGCCTGCACCGAGTGCGGGGCGCAGCAGCCGCGCTGGCTCGGGCGCTGCCCCGAGTGCGGTTCCTGGTCCAGCCTGGTCGAGGAAGCGGCCGCGGCGCCCACCCGGGCGCGCCAGCTGCTGCAGGCGGAGCCCGCGCCCGTGGCCGTCAAGCCGCGCTCCCTGCGCGAAATCGATGCCTCCTCCAGCCCGCGCCTCACCACCGGCGTGGCCGAGCTGGACCGCGTGCTGGGCGGCGGACTTGTACCCGGCTCGGTGGTGCTGCTCGCCGGGGAGCCCGGCGTCGGCAAGTCCACCCTGGCGCTTCAGCTGGCGGCGGGGGTGCGAGCGAGCGGTGCCGTCTTCTACGTCACCGGGGAGGAGAGCCCCGAGCAGCTGCGGCTGCGGGCGAACCGCCTGCCGTCGGCGCCCGAAGACATGTGGGTGCTCGCCGAGACGCGCGTCGAGGCGCTCGCCGATCCCTGGCGCGAGCGACGGCCCGCCGTCGTCCTCGTCGATTCGATCCAGGCGCTCGCCACCGACCGCGTCGAGTCGGCGCCGGGCTCCGTCGCGCAGGTGCGGGAGTGCGCGGCGATGCTGGCGGCGGCGGCCAAGGCGAGCGGGGCGGCGCTGGTTCTGATCGGGCACGTCACGAAGGAGGGCGTACTCGCGGGGCCTCGAGTGCTCGAACATCTGGTGGATGCGGTGCTCACCTTCGAGGGCGATCGCAGTCACGCTTTCCGGCTGCTGCGCGCCCGGAAGAACCGCTACGGCTCGACGCGCGAGGTGGGCGTCTTCAGCATGACCGAGGGCGGACTCGAGGGCGTCGCGAATCCGAGCGAGCTGTTCCTCTCCGAACGGCGGACGGGGGCCCCGGGTTCGTGCATCGCGCCCCTCGTCGAAGGCACGCGCCCGATGCTGGTGGAGATCCAGGCGCTGGTGGCGCCCGCGGGATACGGAACGGCGCGCCGCACCAGCATCGGCTTCGACGACGGGCGGCTCGCGCTGTTGCTCGCGGTGCTCGATCGTTACGGTGGCGTCGACCTCGTCTCGCGCGACGTCTACGTGAACGTGGCGGGCGGCGTGCGCGTCAGCGAGCCGAGCTGCGACCTGGCGCTGGCCCTCGCGCTGGCGTCGAGCCGGCTCGACCTCGCGGTCCCGGCGGAGGTCGCAGCCTGCGGCGAGGTGGGCCTCGGCGGCGAGGTTCGCAGGGTCGGGCGGCTCGACCTGCGTCTGCGCGAGGCCGCGCGGCTCGGCTTTCGCCGCGTGCTGGTGCCGGCGGGCGCCGGAGCCAACCCGCAGCCGCCGGCGGTCGAGGTCGTCCCGATCGCCGACGTGGCGGCGGCCGTCGCGTGGCTACGCGCGGGCGGTGCCGTTCACGCGCCTGTGAACAACCGTTAACCATCTGTTTTTACAATGTTTTCCGTCGCGGCGCCTTTGACATGCCGGCGCGCGGTCGCTAGCGTGCCGGGCGATGGCGCAGACCTCCGCCGCGTCTCCTGACTTCCACGCCGCCGTCGACCGGATTCGCCCCCGACTCGGTCTCGTCGAGCGCGCCATGCGCGAACAGCTCGCGGCGGCGAGCAATCTGATCCCCGATCTCGGCGGGCACGTTCTCGCCTCGGGGGGCAAGCGGTTGCGACCCGCCCTGGTGCTGATCGCCGCCGAGCTCTGCGGCTACACCGGTCCGCGTTGCATCCAGGTGGCGGGGGCCGTGGAGCTCCTGCACACGGCGACCCTGCTCCACGACGACGTCGTCGACCTCTCGCGGCTCCGTCGCGGCCATCCCTCGGCGAACGCGATCTGGGGCAACCGTCGTGCGATCCTGGCCGGAGATTTCTTCTACGCGCGCGCCTCGTCGATGATCGTCGAGGACGGCGATCTCGACATCCTCTGGGTCTTCGCCAACACCATCCGCCGTATGGCGGAAGGCGAGCTGCTCCAGCTCGAGCGAAGCTTCGACCCGGCGGTGACCGAAGCGCACTACTTCTCGGTGATCGAGAACAAGAGCGCCGCGCTGCTCTCGGCGGCCTGCGAGGCCGGGTCGATCCTGGGGGGCGTCACGCGCGCCGAGCGGCGCAAGCTCGCCGAGTTCGGCCGGGAGCTGGGCCTGGCCTTCCAGCTCCGCGACGACGCCCTCGACTACGAAGGTGGGGAGGCGGCGCTCGGGAAGCCCCGCAACGCCGACATCCGC
>JAOTUO010000255.1 GCA_029863845.1 Myxococcales bacterium | reverse complement strand
CCCCCGGGGGAGACCCGATCGAACGCGAGGTCGCACGCGGCGACGAGCTCGAGCGCCAGATCCAGAACGAGCTGTCTCGCCAGAATCAGCTGCTCGAGCGGATGGAGCTGGAGCAGGTGGCGCCCCGGCCGTCCGAGCCGGCCGTCAGCACGGCCCGCCTCGCGGAGCGCGCCGACCCCCGTATCGCCCCGCTCGCGCCGGCGGACCGCGATCTCCCTCGCGCCATCTTCGAAGAGGAGTCGCTGAGGGTTGAGGCGGGAGCCTGGGGCAACAGCGACCCGCTCGAGGTGATCCGGCTCAGCCTCGACGCCGACCACGACGGCAAGCCCGAGCAGATCCGTTACATCGATCGGCGCAGCGGAGAGGTGCTGCGCAAGGAGCAGGATCGCGACTACGACGGAACCCTGGACGCCTGGCACGACTACGAGCGCGGTCGGCTCGTCGCCCGCGTGATCGACGCCGACGGAGACGGCCGACCCGACGCCTGGGAGCAGTACGCCGACGGCCGGATGACCTCTCGGGCCATCGACCGCGACGGCGACGGCGCGAAGGACGCCTTCTACCGCTACCGGGGCGACTCGCTGGTCGAGGAGCAGTACGACGCCGACAACGACGGCCGGATCGACGGCCGGGTCGTCTACGAGAACCGCCTCCGGGTGCGCGCCGAGGAAGACCGCGACCGCGACGGCCGGATGGACACCTGGACCACGTACCGCGCGGTGAACGGCACCGAATTCGTGGCTCGCATCGAGCGGGACAGCAAGGGCCGCGGCAAGCCGGACGTCTTCGAGACCTTCGACACGCAGGGGGGCCGCGCGGTCCTGTCCCGGCGGGAAGAGGATGTCAACGGCGACGGCACCGTCGACGTGACGTCGATCTACGAGAACGGGAAGCTCGTCCGCCGCGAGATCGCCGACCCCTCCCTGGTGCCGCTGTAGTCGCCTGCGACTCGCTTCGCGCGTCGCTCTGCGGCCCTCGCGGGCTCGCCAGAGCTACTCTCCGTCGGGCTCGATGACCTCGAGCTCGAGCATCTTGCGTTGCTGCTCCCGGAAGCGCTGGATGCGCTCGCTTTCGATCAGGAGCATCAGCTGCTTGTTGCGCTCGCGAATCCGCTCGAGCTCCATCGCGAGCTCGCGACCCGTGAGCCCCGACTTCTCGAAGTTCAGTTCGAGCTCGACGCTGCTACTCGTTCCGCCGCTGGTCAGGGCCGTCACCCGCACGCGATTCAGACCCTCCCGCACTGGAACGAAGCCGGAGAAGCTCCCGTCGGGCGAGAGGCTCACGTCGTAGGAAACCTCGCTCGTCGTCAGGTTCGTAAAGACCACGTCGTCCACGCTCGCGAACGAGACCCCCTGAAGGAAGGAGATGATGTCGCCGGGGTTCTGGACCGGCATGAAGGTCCCGCGAGTGATCCGCGCGAGCTCGGTGGCCGCCACCGGGCTCGCCAGCGCGTTCGGGCCGAGGGCGTAGCTGTTGATGGTGATTCCGGCCTTCTGCGCCAGCCGGGCGGCGTTGAGCGAGGCCTCCACGTCGCCGGGATCCATCCGGTTCCCGAGCCCGAACGGGAAGCTCGGCACCCCGTCCGTCAGGAACAGCACGACCTTCCGGGCGTCCGATCGCGGCCGGCTCTTCGCTCCCGAGAGACCGGCGAGCTCTGAGATCGCGATCCGGACGCCGGCGGCGAAATTCGTGCCGCCGTAGGGACCGCGCGCGCGGATCGCCTGCAGCGCAGCGCGCGCGTGCGCGAAGTCGTCGGTGAGCGGCACCTCGACCCACGCATCCTGCTGATCGTAGCGGGCGCGCTTCCCGGTCCTCGGGTCCATCTCTCCCGAGAACGTCACGATGCCCACGCGAACGCGGCCTGCGTCGAGGCTCGCGAGCAGCGCGTCCGCCGCGGCCACCTCGGCGGCGAGGATCGTGTCCTCGGGGTCCGTGGAGCGCATGTCCGAGGGGAAGGCGCCGGGCTCGACGAGCTCGAGCTGGGGATTGAATCCAACCTCCCCGTCCCCGTCGACGTCGACGCCGCTGGCTTCCTTCGTCGAACCGGAGACGTCGATGGCGAGGATCACATCGAACTCGGCGGGCCGCTCGCCGTCGGCCATCGCATTCCCGCGAATCGGCGCCTGGTGGACCTTGTTGCGCACGAGGGTGTCCGGGCCGGGTGACTCGATGAGGATGCGAACCGGTGTCTTAGCGACGCTGGCGGCGGGCGCTGCGGAGGCCGCCGGCGCCAGGAGCGAGAGCGCGAGCAGCGACGACACGCCGCGACGGACGGGATTCGCCCCCCCGGCAGCAGCGCTCCGGCCCGCCGATCTCATAGGTCGCTGGCGCCCAGACCGCCCGTTGGGGCCCTCTGTTTCAGCTGGCTCGGACGCTGCGGGGCGCCGCGGTCGGGGGCGGTTGCGGGCGCCTCCGTTGCCGTCGCAGAGGATCCACCGTCTCCGGAACCGGCGGACGCTTCCGCCAGGGGCTCAGCGGGCACGGAATCCACCGGCTCGGACGGCCCGGGGGCGGGGTCCTCTTCGCGTTCCGGAGGCAGTGTCCCGACAGGGACCGCGAGCGCCTCGTCGGCGCTCGCGAGCGGGTAGTCGGAAAAGCGATCGATCTTCTCGAGGCGCGCCGTGATGCGATCGAGGGCCACGAGCGTCACGGCACCCACGGCTCCGAGGCTCTCCGGAGAGCAGTGCTCGAGGGTGTCCTCCAATTCGTCCCGCAGCTCCCCGGACTCGTCCCGATCTCCGAAGCTGGTGTCGCTCAACACGACGACACGCCGCAGCCCATAGGCGACGAACGAGCGCTGCGAGGCATAGGGCGATTCGAATGGCTGGTCCGACCGGAAGGCCTCGGTGTGGCCGGTCACCTCCGCGGCCCGGAAGAACTCCTCCCGATACATCCGGTGCGATTGGAGGTCGCGCGCGATGCGCAGGTCCGCGTCGCCGACCCGGGCGAAGACCGTCACGAGGCGAACCCGAGGCATCAGCCCGTGACTCGTGAGGCTCGCCGCAAACGCGGAGCTGCCCAGCAGGCCGATGGCCGGCCGCAACGGATCCTTGGTCGCCACCGGGGCCTCGCCGTCGAGGAAGACGGCCCACGTGGTGTAGGGCAGCGGCTTCTCGGCGATCACCCGCGCCAGCTCGAGCAGCACGGCGGCTCCGGAGGCCCCGTCGTTCGCCCCCACGTAGTCGGGGTCCCGGACGGAGCGGGTGTCGTAGGGTGTGGCGAGGATGACCAGGTCCGGCGAGGAAGAACCGGGAATCACCGCGACCAGGTTCACCACGCGGAGCCCCTCCCTGCCGTCGGGAGGGAGCGGCACGGTAGC
Organism: Myxococcales bacterium; assembly: GCA_029863845.1. Taxonomy (GTDB): domain Bacteria; phylum Myxococcota_A; class UBA9160; order UBA9160; family SMWR01; genus JACZXC01. The sequence continues at coordinate 2,879 of JAOTUO010000255.1, read as the reverse complement.
GGTATGGGTCTCGACCTTCAGGTCGAGCTTCGAGAGCTCATCGAGAATGTAGGCGCGAGCCTTCGCCGACTCCTCGGACCCCGGCACGCGGGGGCCGATCTCCACGAGCGCCTCCAGATGCCGCCAGGCGCGCTCCGACGAGAAGTCGATCACAGCCGGATCGGTTCCAGGGGGCGGCGGGGCGAGCGGGGCCCCCCCGCAGGACGGCACGCCCGCCGCCACCAGCACCAACAGGAACGAAATCCCCACGCGCGCGCGCATCGATCTCCCAGTGCGCCCCGATCGGCCCCCGCTCATGGTACCGCCTCCCTCGGGCGTACGCGGACGGGAGTTGAGACCCTGCCGCCGCGAGCGCCTGCGACGACGTTGACACTTCCCGGGACCCGCAACCACATAGTTTCGAAAGCCCTCCCTGGCGGGCTTTTCAAAAGTGGAAGGCAGGGCCTCGATCACTCGGGGTCCTGCCTTCGTCTGCCCCGCCTCATCCACATCTCCGGTCCCGCAGAGGGCGCTCGTGTCGCGTGTTCTGGGCGCCGCGCTGCAGGGGGTCGACGGCGTGGCGGTCGAGGTCGAGGTGCGGATCAGCTCGCTGCTGCCGCGCATCGACATCGTAGGCCTTCCCGAAGCCGCGGTGCGGGAGAGCGCCGCCCGGGTGCGCGCCGCCATCGCCGGCGTGGGACAGCGATTCCCCGAGCGGCGCATCACCGTCAACCTCGCACCCGCCAGCCTGCGCAAGGGCGGCTCGGGCCTCGACCTCCCGATCGCCGTCAGCATCCTGGCGGCCTCGGGCGCGATCGATCCGTCGCGCCTCGCCGGCCTGGGCCTGATCGGGGAGCTCGCGCTCGACGGCCGCCTGAGACCGGTCCGCGGGGCTCTCGCCCTCTCCCTGGCGGCCCGCGACGCCGGCTGCACGCGCGTGATCGTGCCCGCGGCAAACGGAAGCGAGGCGGCCCTGACGCCGAACCTGACGGTGCTCTCGGCCGCCGACCTGGGGGCGGTCCTGGCGCACCTCCAGAGCGGGCGACCGCTGCCGGTCGCGCGCGTCGAGGCGCTACCACCGTCCGAGCCCGAGGGGCTTCCGGACCTCGCCGCAGTGTGCGGACAGGAGCGGGCCAGGCGTGCCCTGGAGGTCGCGGCCGCCGGGGGGCACGGGATTCTGCTGCGCGGCGCGCCCGGCTGCGGCAAGACCATGCTGGCGCGTCGGCTGGGCGGCCTGCTGCCGCCCCTGGACTTCGCCGAGGCCCTCGAGGTCACGCGCATTCACGGGGCGTCCGGACAGCTACGCGAAGGCGTGCCGATCGTGACCACCCGGCCCTTCCGGGCCCCGCACCACACAGCGAGCGCCGCGGGGCTGCTCGGGGGCGGAAGTCCTCCGCGCCCCGGCGAGGTGTCGCTGGCCCATCGCGGCGTGCTGTTTCTCGACGAGTTGCCCGAGTTCGACCGGCGCACCCTGGAGGCGCTGCGCCAGGTGCTCGAGCAGCGACGGATCGTGATCGCCCGCGTGCGGACCACCTGCATCTTTCCCGCGCACTTCCAGTTCATCGCGGCGTCCAACCCCTGCCCCTGCGGCTGGCGCCTCAGCCCCGGGCGGGAATGTCGCTGCGACGGCGGCGCGATCGCGCGCTACGCGGCCCGCGTGTCGGGGCCCCTGCTCGACCGGATCGACCTGCACGTCTCCATGAGCCCCGTGGCCTGGCGTGACCTCGACGCAGCGGGCCCGCGCGAGACGAGCCGCGAGGTCCGCCAGCGCGTCGTCGCGGCGCGACGCCGCCAAGAGCGACGCGGGAGGGACGCGAGCCTGCGCACCAACGCCGAGATCCCCGACGAGGCGATCGACGCGTTCGTCGCCCCCACTCCCGACGCGCGCCGGCTGCTCGGGCGCGCCGTGGAGCGGCTCGGGCTCTCGGCTCGCGCGGCCCGCCGCGTCCTGAAGGTGGCGCGCACGATCGCGGACCTCGCGGGCGACGCGAGGACGGGGCCCGCGGCCATGGCCGAGGCGCTGGGCTACCGCGACGACGCCGACGCCTGAGAACGACCGAAATTCGACACCGTGCGTCCGAGAATTGTCACCGGAAACTCCGGGGTAGAGCCGCAAAAGGATGCAGGTGATGGATGTAAACCATTGAAAAAAAAGGTTTTTCAAAACCTTCGCGGGAGCCTGGGAATCCTGGCACGCTTCGTGCTGTTACAGACCGGCGAGGGGGGAGGACACGCCATGCAGGCTGCAGCGTCGCTTCCGTTTCGAGCCCAGGCCGTCGAGCCGCTCTGCGTGACACTGCTGGAAGTCGTTCGCGCCGTCGGCGAGGTTACGGACGACGACCGCGAGGTCGTTGCCACGGTGCTCCACCTCCTTGCCACCGGTCAGATCCGGCTGCGGGGGAACTTCCGCGGCAGCCGCGCCGCCGACTTCAGCTGAGCTCTCGGCCCGGCAGAACTCCGCTCGGCTGCGCCTCGCTGCGCGCCGGCTTGCCATTCCCGATTCCTTGTGGAAACTCGGCCTGTTAGGGGGGTGGCCCGAGCATGGCCGATCAGGAGTCGTTTGCGTTCGGCGCCAAGGCGGGAGGCGGCCGTACCGCCCGCGGAGGCCGCAAGCCCAGCGCGCAGCGGGGCGCAGCCGGGCGCAGGCGAAGCGAGGAGCCGGCCAAGCCCACGCGCCGCACGCGAAAGCCGGGATCCGCGCGCAAGCGCAAGCCGGCCAAGCCGCCCGCCGCCTCGCGGCGCGCGTCCGGCCGGACGCGCCGTCCCGAACCCGAGGGCGCCCCTGGGGACGCGGGCTCGGGGACCGGGGCTCGCACGACCGCCGCGGAGCTCGCCAAGAAGCAGCGCGACATCTCCATCTCCGAGTTCTTCGCCAAGAACCGCCACCTGCTCGGCTTCGA
>JAOTUO010000020.1 GCA_029863845.1 Myxococcales bacterium | reverse complement strand
AGAGTAGCACTGTCACTATATTATGCGAGTCTCTCTAGTCGGCGGCGCTTCCGGAAGGCTTGGACCTGCCGTGGAGCAGGTCCGCGTAGAGGATGGGAACCGGGCCCACCGGCCCTTCCCGCGCCGACCGCAGCAGGTACTCCTCGAGGGTGAAGCGCTCGAGCCGGAGCGCAGCGGACGGCTCGAAGAACGAGTCGGCGATCGGGAGACCCCGCAGCCACTCATCGTAATCGATGTACTGCCGGCCCCCCGTCGGGCGGTTGAAGATCTCGATTTTGATCGTGACGCGGGGCTCGTCCTGCGTCGTCCAGACCTGCCGGCGGCCGGCGGAATCGGTCACGCGGTAGAGGTCGCAGGTGCGGCCCCGGACCGTCTCCTCGCCCACCTTCTCGGCGCCCTGTCGCAGCAGCGTCTCGACCTCCTGGCCGAAGGGGCGCCGCTTCGGTGCGTCAGCGGCGATCGCTTCTGCGGCGCGGCCGATCGCGATTCCGTGACCCGCCGATGCGTCGTAGGCGTAGTAGGTCTCGCCGTTCACGATCGTCACGATCCGGTGGCCGAGAATCACCGTCTCCGAGCGCATCTTCGGGCCCTTCGACCAGAAGTAGGTCACGTTCAACGCGGACTCGGAGCGAGCCAGCGATCGGGCGTACCAGGTTTCGGGTGCTGCGCGGTCTTCGTCCCCGGCGTTCGCGGACGCCGCGACGAGAGTCGCCGCCAGCACCACCCCGAACCCGCAAATCGAACGGCCCCACCTCATCGCGTATCTCCCGTCATCAGCGCGCTCGCCGCCCCGCGCCCGACCGGCGCCAGCTCGGGAATCGGCTCCCCTTCCATCCAGCCCGGCACCGGGATCCCGAGGAGTGCGAGGACCGTGGGGGCCACATCGACGGCCCGCACCTCGCCGAACGTCGTCCCCGGGCGCGCCCCGCGCCCGAGGGCCAGGAACAGCGCCTCCATCCCGGGCACCTCCGGACGGTAGCCGTGCGAACCCCGCATGGCAGGTCGCAGCAGACCCGACGGCTGGATCGCGGTGCCCGGCGGAGCGAGCACCACGACGTCCCCAAAGCGGGGATGGCCGAGCCGGAGCGTGGGCGGAGCCTCCTCACGCGCCCAGGCCTCGAGGCCCAGGCCTCGGGCCGCCGCAACGGCGCGCCCGGCGTCGCCCGGGCCGCCCGGGAGCGAGAGGATCGCGAAGCCGCCTGCGCCCCGGACGCTCGCCTCGACGCCCGCCCGGCGGAGCGCCGCGGGGAGGTCGACGCGGCGCTCGACCGCCGCCATGCCGTGATCGGACACGAGGATGAGCGTCGTGCTGGCGAAGGCGCCGCGATCCTCGAGCCCGCGGATCAGGAGCGCCAGCGCGCGGTCCTGCTCGCGCAGGGCTCGCCGCACCGCCTCGGAGCGGGGACCCCGGAGGTGACCGGTCCGGTCGCCGCCGCGAAACCAGCTCGTGACGAGACGGGGACGGTCCCGGGCCTCCGGTAGGTCGAGCCAGGCGAGGATCTGCTCGACCTTCTCGCGCTCCGGAGTGCCGGCATCGAAGCGCTTCCAGTAGCGCGGTCCACGGCCGGTGCGCCACGCCCCTTCGGAGCCCACCCAGTGGAAGGCGGCGGAGACGACCGAGTGCCGCGCGGCGATCGACCAGATCGGCTCGACCTCTATCCAGCTCGGGTCGTCCGAGTAGCGGAACTCGCCCCGCTCGGGATCGAGGAAGACATTGCCCACGATGCCGTGGACCTCGGGGGCCACACCGGTGACGAGGGTGACGTGGTTCGGGAAGGTGTTCGTGGGGAACACCGGAACCAACTTCGTCGCGACGACGCCGCGCCGGGCGACCTCCGCAAACGCGCCGAGGTCCGGATCGCGCACGGCGTCCGGCGGCGTGCCGTCGAAGGAGATCAGGACCACGGTCGGGGCGTCGCGGGCCGCCACCTCGGCGGGCGTCGGATCGACGGCGGGCGCGATCGCACACGACAGCAGCGCCGCGATCGGCGCGAGCCATCGCCCCCAACCGGAGCCGGGGCGACCGCGGCTTCCCGGGGTGCAGGACACGCCGGGCGACCATACCATGGACCCACGTGCGGGTCGCACTCAGCATCGCGGGCTCGGACCCGACCGGTGGCGCGGGTCTACAGGCGGATCTCCAGGTCTTCCGGGCCCTGGGCGTGCACGGAGCGGGCGTCGTCACGGCGCTCACGGTCCAGGACACGGAGCGCGTGCACCGCGTGCTACCGGTTTTCCCATCGGTGGTGCTCGAGCAGTTGCGCGTTCTGCTCCGCGACATCACCCCCGACGCCGTCAAGATCGGGATGCTCGCGACGGACGACGTCGCGCGCAATGTGGAGCTCGGCCTCCACGAACTCGGCCGCGCGTCGTCGAGCCCGGTGCCGATCGCGATCGACCCGGTGCTGTGGGCCAGCGACGGCACGCCGCTGCTCGAGCGGCGGGGCTGGGGAGTTCTGGAAGATCTGATCGGCCGCGCCGCGATCGTGACGCCCAACCTGCCCGAGGCGGAGGCTCTCTCGGGCAGCGACGTCTCGACGGAGGAGGGCGTGGAGGCTGCCGCGTCGGGCCTCGTGGCCAACCTCGGGGCACAGGCGGCCCTCGTGACGGGAGGCCATCGGGACGGCCCGCCTCACGACCTGCTGGCGGTGCGCGAGGGCGGAGGCGTCGTGTTCCACTGGCTCGAGGGCGAACGCATCGACCGCGGCCCCGTACACGGAACCGGCTGCGCGCTCACGTCTGCCATCGCCGCCGGGCTCGCCCGGGGCAAGCCGCTGCGCGAGGCCGTCGCGTCCGCCCGCCGCTTCGTCGCGAGCGCTCTGCGCCGCGCCGACGCCCGCGGCAAACGCGCCCGCTTTCTCGTTTACGACTGAGCGCAAGGCGGCACCGCAAGCGCGGCGAGGTGAAGCCGGGCGAAGTCGAAGCGTCAGCCTCGAAACTCGGCGAGGCGGACCGGAAGGCGTCGCGCGCCCCAGTTCCCGGGCGGGCCTTCGAACACGCCGGGGCAGCGCTCGCCGCAGTGGCGGCAGTGCCCGTCGTCGCTGAGGTTCCAGTCGCTCAGAACGTACCAGTCCCGGCCGATGAGCAAGCCGCCGCAGCCGTGACAGTACGTGCTCTGCCCGGCGGCGTCGTGCACGTTCCCCGTGTAGACGTATCGAATGCCGTGGCGTATCGCGATTTCGCGCGCGCGGGTGAGCGTCGCGGGCGGCGTCGCCGGCGTCTCCCGCATCCGGTAGTCGGGGTGGAAGGCGCTGAAGTGCCACGGCACGTCGGGGCCGAGCGTCTCGACTACCCAGCGGCTCGCTGCCTCCAGCTCCGCGTCCGAGTCGTTCTCACCGGGGATGAGCAGCGTGGTGATCTCGAACCACACGTCCGTCTCGCGCCGCAGGTAGACGAGCGTCTCCAGGACCGAGACCAGCGACGCCCCGCAGACCTTGTGGTAGAAGGTCTCGTCGAACGCCTTCAGATCGACGTTCGCCGCGTCGATGTGCGCGAAGAATTCCCGTCGCGGCTCCTCGCAGATGTAGCCTGCCGTGACCGCCACCGTGCGAATGCCGAGGGCGCGGCACGCGCGCGCGGTCTCGATCGCGTACTCCATGAAGATGACCGGGTCGTTGTAGGTGAAGGCGACGCTGCGGCAGCCCAGCTCCCGGGCGGCCCGCGCAATGACCTCCGGCGGCGCCTGATCCGCGAGGGTGTCGATCTCACGCGACTTGCTGATGTCCCAGTTCTGGCAGAAGCGGCAGGTCAGGTTGCAGCCCGCCGTGCCGAAGGAGAGGACCGGACTGCCCGGCAGGAAGTGGTTCAGCGGCTTCTTCTCGATGGGATCGACACAGAACCCGCTCGAGCGACCGAAGGTCGTGAGTACGACCTCGTCGCCCTGGCGGGCCCGAACGAAGCAGAGGCCGCGCTGTCCCTCCGCCATCTGACACCGGCGCGGACACACGTCGCACTGGAGCTTGCCGTCGTCCAGCGCGTGCCAGTAGCGCGTGGCAACGACGCCATCGTGCGACGCCCAGGTGCTCGTGGGTCCCCCTCCGCGGGTCCCGGCGGCTGCGGGGCTCCGGCGCCACCCCGCGGGGCTCCGACGCAGGCCCGGCTCACGGACTCGCAGCACCTTGAAATTTCCGATCCCGGAGCCAACACTTTCCGAATATTGAATCATGGAGGAGCGCCGGGCAATGCAGGAGGTCCGCCCGCCGGCCGTCGCCGGCTCGTTCTATCCCGGCGCGCGCCGGGCGCTGGAAGCAGCCGTTCGGGGCTATCTCGCAGGCGCGAGCGCCGCGTCCGAGGGCGCGGAGCTTCCGAAGGCTCTGATCGCGCCCCACGCGGGCTACGTCTACTCGGGAGCCATCGCCGCCTCGGCGTACGCACGCATCGCGAGCACCCGCGGCGTCATCCGGCGCGTGGTGCTGCTGGGCCCCGCCCATCGCGTTCGGGTGTCGGGGCTGGCGGCCCCGCAGGCCGAGGCGTTCGCGACGCCGCTGGGCGAGGTTCGGCTCGACCGCGAAGCCCTCGCCGCCGTCGCCGATCTCCCTCAGGTGACCGTTCTCGACGCGGCACACGCGCTCGAGCACAGCCTCGAGGTGCAGCTCCCGTTTCTCCAGATCGCTCTGGGCGACTTCGCCCTCGTGCCGCTGGTCGTCGGAGACGCGGAGCCCGAAGCGGTCGCCGAAGTTCTCGAGCGCCTGTGGGGAGGGGAGGAAACCCTCGTCGTGGTGAGCTCCGATCTCAGCCACTACCACGGCTACAGCACCGCGCGCGAAATGGACGACGCCACCACGCGAGCGATCGAGGCGCTCGAGCCCCGGCGCATCGGCTTCGAGCAGGCCTGCGGCCGGATCCCCGTCCAGGGGCTGCTGATCGCGGCGCGGAAGCACGGCCTGCGCGCCCGGGCCATCGACGTGCGCAACTCCGGCGACACCGCGGGCCCGCGCGACTCTGTGGTCGGCTACGGCGCCTATGTCTTCGCCTGACACGAGGCTCGCCGCCGCGAGCGCCGAGGTGCTGCTCTTGGTGGCGCACGCGTCCGTGGACCACGGGCTGCGCACGGGCCGGCCCCTGGAGGTGGAGCCCCGCGACTACGACCCCGAGCTGCGCACCCCCCGCGCCACTTTTGTCACGCTGCACCTCGAGGAGAAGCTGCGCGGCTGCACCGGCAGCCTCGAGGCCGTGAACCCGCTCGTGGTGGACGTGGCGCAGAGCGCCCATCGCTCGGCCTTCGCCGACCCCCGCTTTCCTCCGGTCGAGGCCAACGAGCTGCCGCGGCTCTCGTTCCACATCTCGCTCCTGAGCCCCCTCGCGCCGCTGCCCGCGACGTCCGAGGCGGAGCTGCGAGCTAGTCTGCGCCCGGGCATCGACGGTCTCGTCCTCCGAGAGGGCGCGAGGAGCGGCACCTTCCTGCCGTCGGTCTGGGAGAGCCTTCCGTCGCCGCTGCGCTTCCTCGAGGAGCTCAAGCGCAAGGCGGGACTGCCGGTCGACTACTGGTCGCCTACGCTCCGTTTCGAGCGCTACACCGTCGAGGAGTTCGGCTAGAGGCACGGCGACCCGTCGCCCCGTGCGACGAAGCGCCGCGGCGGACCCGGCTAGGCGGAGGGATCCGAGGAGAGCGCCTCGAGGAGGCGCTCCCAGATGTTTTCGAAAGCGCCGTTGCTCATGACCAGGACGACGTCGCCGGCCTCGCAGTCCCGAACGAGGTGAGCCACGATGGCGTCGACGCCGTCGAGGGCGACAGCGGCGACGCCCCGGGAGCGCAGGTCGTCCGCGAGCCTCTCGGACGAGAAGCGCTGGGTCACCGGGCCGGTGGCGCTGTAGATCGGCTCGTCGGGAACGATCCGCACCACCACGCGGTCGGCTCCGTCGAACGACCGGGCGTAGTCCGCCTGGAAGATCGCGCGGCGGCTCGTGTTGGTGCGAGGCTCGAAGACGGCGATCAGGCGGCGTCCGGGAAAACGCGCGCGCACAGCGCCGATTCCTGCGCGCACCGCCGTGGGGTGGTGGGCGAAGTCGTCGACCACGACGACGCCACGCGCCTCCCCGCGAAGCTCTTGTCGGCGCTTCACGCCGCGGAAACGAGCCAGCGCAGCGGCGGCAGCGTCCAGGGGAACGCCCAGCTCATTCGCGATCACCAGCGCGCCGAGCGCGTTTTCGACGTTGAAATCGCCGAAGAGCGGGACGTGCGCCCGCAGCAGCGTGCGTCCGTCCCGGATGACGTCGAAGCTCGTGCCCTCGGGCTCCACCTCGAGCCGCGCGGCGCGCCAGGCACCCTCTGCGTCCGTCTCGATTCCGTAGCCGACGCTGCGACACGGCGCTCCGGCGACGACGTCGCGCACTTCCGCGTGGTCGACGGCCGCGACCAGCGCGCCGTCGGGCGGAAGAGCGGCGACCAGGTCCCGGAACGCCTGCTTCACGTGGTCGAGGTCCCGGTAGATGTCGGCGTGATCGAACTCCACCGACGTGATCAGCAGCGTGCGGGCGCCGTAGTGGAGGAACTTCGGCGTCTTGTCGAAGAATGCGGTGTCGTACTCGTCTCCCTCCACGACGAAGTAATCGCCTTCGCCTTCGCGAAAGCTCGTGTCGAAGTCCAGCGGGAAGCCGCCGACGAGCAGCGACGGATCCCGGCCCGTCCGCAGGAGCAGGGCGGCGACCAGGCTCGTCGTCGTCGTCTTCCCGTGGGTGCCGGAGATCACGACCGGGTGTCGACCGGCGATCGCGTACTGGTAGAGCGCGTCGGGAAAGGAGAGGTACGCGAGGCCTTCGTCGATGGCAGCCCGGGCCTCGGGATTCTCGGGCCCCACGGCGTTGCCGATGACGACCAGATCGGGAGGGTTCTCGAGCACGTGCTCGGCTGCGAACCCCTCGAACGCCGGGATGCCCCAGCGATCGAGCGCCGTGCTCATCGGCGGATAGAGACACTCGTCGGAGCCCGTGACCTCGATTCCGCGGGCGTGCAGCAGGCCCGCCAGCGACCCCATTCCCGTACCGCCGATGGCGACGAAGTGAACCCGGCGCGGCGACTCGCTCATCCCATCATCCCGCCCGAAAGGCCTCGATCACCGCGTCGTGAATGGTCGGGCGGAGATCGAAGCGGCTGCGTTTGGCCACGAGGTGGACCCGGTTCGTCAGCAGGACGACGATGACCTCGCGTTCGAGATCGATCCAGAGGGAGGTACCCGTGAAGCCCAGGTGGCCGACCGACCGGGGCGAGAAGTGCCGCCCTGACGAAGAGACTCCGGGCGTCGGCGTGTCCCAGCCCAGCGCCCAGTCCGAATCCTCGGGCAGGGGCTGTCGGGTGAGGAAGGCCCGCAGCCTCTCGCGCGGCAGCGCATCGCTGCGGCCGTGCCACACGTCGAGCAGGGTCTGGGCGAAGGTCATGAGGTCATCGACCGTCGAGAAGAGGCCCGCGTGCCCTGCGACGCCGCCCATCACGGAGGCGTTCGGGTCGTGCACCTCTCCCCACAGGATGCGCCCCCGCCACGGGCAGTTCTCGGTGGCCGCGACGCGCCGCCGCAGCGGCTCGGGCATCGCCGAGCGCCCCTCGACCAGGCGCACGAAGAAGGTGTCGTCCATCGCGAGCGGGCGGAAGATGCGGTCGCTGCAGAAGTCGTCGAGAGGCTGCCGGGTGACCGCCTCGACCACCGCGCCGAGTACGATGAAGTCGAGGTCTCCGTAGACGGCGGCCGCCCCGGGCTCGTGAACGAGGCCCGAGCGCACGATGCGGTCGATCACCGATTCGCGGGCGGCCGGCGTTCCGATCACCCGCTCCCCCGTCTTGCGCTCCTTCTCGAGAAGCAGTTCGTGGAAGGCGCGCCAGGGCTTGAGTCCGGAGCTGTGCGTCAGCAGCTGGCGCAGGGTGATCTCCCGCTTGCCGCGATCCGCGAAGGCGGGGAGGTGCGCGCAGACCGGATCGTCGACGGACAGCGCGCCCTCGTCGGCCAGCAGCAACACGGCCGTGGTGGTCGCGACGGGCTTGGTGAGCGAGGCGAGGTCGAAGATCGTCTCCCGGGCCATCGGGATGCGCTCCGGGCGAACCACCGCGAGCCCGCGCGCCGACACGTGCTCGAGGGTCTCTCCGTCCCGAGTCATGCGCGCGAACAACACAGCGCCGGGGATCTGCGCGTTGGCGATCGCTTTGTCGATCGCGCGGTCTGCGCGACCGAGCTTCCGCCGGATGATGCTCCACTTCACGGCGCTGAGACCACTCCCGATTCGAGGATGCGGACTTCCCCCCGGTCGCCGTCGATGGTAGCGCGGGCCCCCACCGGCCACGGGAAGTTCTCGCGGCGGTGGCCAAAGGGGAGCCCGGTCACGAGCGGAATGCCGAACGGGCGCAGCACCTCCGCAATCACCGACTCGGCGCTCGCCTCCGGGAAGCGATCGTCGACGCAGGTCGAGAAATCGCCCAGCCCGACACCGGCCGCGCGCTCCAGCTTCCCTGCGCCGCGCAGCTGCTGCAGCATGCGATCGACGCGGTACGGCAGCTCGCCGCGATCTTCCAGGAGCAGGATCGCCCCCTTCGTCTCGATTTCCCAGGCGGTGCCGAGGCTCGCGGTCACCAGCGTAAGCGAGCCTCCCACGAGCCGCCCCCGCGCCGAACCGCCGCCCCGGCCCGCCCCGCGCAGCACTACCGGGATCTCCGCCTCGCCGGTCAGCTGGGCCACGAGCGCAGCGAAGGCGGCCGGATCGACGTCGGCGCCCCGGTCCAACATCGGTCCGTGCAGCCCCATCAGGCCCGCCCGCCGCCGCTGCCACAGCAGGAGTGCGGTGACGTCGCTGTAGCCCACCAGCGGTTTCGCCGCGGCCCGCACGGCTTCCGGGTCGAGCCGCGGGAGGATCCGGTCGCAACCGTAGCCGCCCCGGGCGCAGACGATCCCGTCGACGCGGGGATCCGCGACGAGACCCATGAACTCCGCGGCCCGGCGCCCGTCGTCGCCGGCCAGGTAGGCCCGCCGCGCCAGCAGGTCGTCCCGCCGCACGGTGTGGAAGCCCGCATCCCGCAGCAGGGCCTCGCCGGCTTCGAGCCGCTCGGGATCCACGACGCCGCCGGGTGCGGCGATGCCGACGGTGGCGCCGCGCCGCAGGGCTCGCGGGCGCCTCAGACGCGGCACGGACGGCCTCGAGGCAGAAGCACTAAATGATCTCGTCCCCGGAGTCGAACGCGTCGGACTCGGCGTAACCACCGCCCAACGGGGACGGGAGATCCTTGCGCTCCTCGACGGCCAGGTTGCGGAAGTTCGCGAAGCGAGCCTCGAAGCCCAGCCGCACCTTACCGGTCGGGCCGTTGCGCTGCTTCGCCACGTTGAGCTCTGCGAGCCCGCGGTTCTCGTCGGTCGGCTGATAGACCTCGTCCCGGTAGATGAACGCGATCACGTCGGCGTCCTGCTCGATTGCCCCGGACTCGCGCAGATCGCCCATGTTGGGGCGCCGTTTGTCCGGGTCGCGCTGTTCGGGCCCGCGGTTGAGCTGCGACAGGGCGATGACGGGGATGTCGAGCTCCTTGGCGAGCGCCTTGAGGCCGTGGCTGATCTCCGCGATCTCCAGGTCCTTGCGCGGAGTCGGTTTGTCGCCGTGGGCGAGCTGGAGATAGTCGACGAGCACGAGGTCCAGGCCGTGCTCCGAGGCCAGGCGCCGGCACTTCGCCTTGATTTCGAGGACGGTGATCATGCCGCTGTCGTCGATCCGGATGTTGGCGTGCGCCAGTGTGCCGCCGGCGGCCACGAGCCGCGTGTGGTCGCTCACGGATCCGAAGCCGCGGCGGAAGGGCGACAGGTCCACGCGCGCCTCGGAGGCGAGCAGCCGCAGCGCCAGTGCGCGCTTGGTCATCTCGAGCGAGAAGATCGCCACCTTCTTGTCGTGATCGACGGCCGCGTTGCGCGCGATGTTGAGGGCCAGCGCCGTCTTTCCCATGCTCGGCCGCGCGGCGATGACGATCAGCTCGCCGGGCTGAAGCCCGCCGGTCTTCTCGTCGAAGTCCTTGAAGCCGGTCGCCACGCCGGTGAGCTCCCCGCCAGCCGCCATCAGCCCCTCGACGTAGTTGAGCGCGTCGTCCATCTCGTCGTGGAGGCTGCTGAACGTGACGCGGCTCTTCGCCTGGCCGATCTCGAGGATCTTCGACTCGGCGGAGTCGAGCAGGTGTTCGGCCCGGTCGGACTCGTCGAAGCCCAGCTCGACGATCTCCGTGGCCACGCCGATCAGGCCGCGCTTGATCGACTTGTCGCGCACGATTTGCGCGTGCTGGACCACGTTCGCCGCGGTCGCCTCGTAGTCGGCGATCTCGGCGAGAAAGACGGGCCCCCCGATCGCGTCGAGCAGCTTGCGGGTGTTCAAGTAGTCCGACAGCGTGTGCAGGTCGACGGGCTCGTTGTCTTCCTGAAGCGCCAGCATCGCGCGGAACAGCTGCTGGTGGGCCGGATGGTAGAAGTCCTCCGGCGAGATCTCCGTCAGGACGCTGTGGACCGCGTGGTTGTCGAGCAACAGAGCCGAGAGAACGGCCTTCTCGACCTCGAGGTCGTGAGGCAGCACCCGGCCGGTGACATGGGTCGACGCTGCCGTCCGACCCGGCATGCTCTGCCCGGAATTCGTCCGCGCCACGGCTCACCCCCCCCGGTGGCAAGATGCGGGACCGATTCTACATCACTCGCTCAGGCTTCGGGGAGCACCGTCAGCGCGACCTCGGCGATCACGTCCCGGTGCAGGCGAATCGACACGCGATGTTCGCCGGCCTCCTTGATGGGCTCGTCCAGCGCGATCTTCCGACGCTCGATGTCAAACCCCTTCTCGGCGAGCAACTCCGCGATCTGCGCCGCGGTCACGGAGCCGAAGAGCTTGCCCTCCTCGCCCACGCGCGCGGCGACCTCGAGCCGGGTAGCCTGGAGCCGGTCGCGCACGGCCTCGAGGCTCTTCATCTCCTTGACGACCTTCTCCATCACCACGCGCTTGTGGTGCTCGATCTCGCGGACCCGCGCCTCCGTGGCCAGAATCGCCTTCTGCTTCGGAAGCAGGTAGTTGCGCGCGAAGCCGACCTTCACGTCGACCAGGTCGCCCGCTTCGCCCAGGCTGGGGACGGACTCTCGCAGGATCAGCTTCACGTGGCGCATGGCCGGCGGCCTACTGCCCCTGTCCCGCCAAGGGCAGGATCGCGAGGTGGCGCGCCCGCTTGATGGCGATCGCCAGCGGGCGCTGGTGCCGGGCGCAGTTCCCGGAGATCCGGCGCGGGATCATCTTGCCCGTCTCGGTGACGAAGAGCCGCAGCGTCTTCGCGTCCTTGTAGTCGAGGACGATGCTGGAATCGGCGCAGAAGCGGCACACCTTGCGCCGCACGAAGCCTTTCTTCTTCTGACGCCGGGCCTTCTTGCGGGCCCGGGCCCGGAGTCGCCCCCTGACGCTGGTGTCCACGGGCCGGTCGTCGCGCTCGCGCCGATGCTCCCGGTAGCCGCCCGAATGTCCCGAAGCTCCCGTCATGGCTCAGCGGTCCTCCTCGTCGTCGCCCTCGGCAGCCTCTGCCTCTTCGTCGTCGTCGCCCTCCTCGTCCGACTCGCCTTCGGAGAATGCCGCCACCTGCTCGCCCTCCTCGGCCTCGGCGGGCACGGCCTCCTCGGCCTCGACGCGTGCGGCCTCCTCGGCCTCGGCGCGTGCGGCCTCCTCGGCCTCGGCGCGTGCGGCCTCTTCGGCGTCGCGCGCGGCGCGCTCCGCGGCCTTCTCGGCGCGAAGGCGCTCGAGATCGGCGGCTTCGGCCTTGCGCGCCTCGACGTCCGCCACCAGGTCATTCACCTGGATCGTGAGAAAACGCAGCACCGAGTCTTCGAGGCGCAGCGTGCGCTCGATCTCCGGGACGGCATCGCCGGTGTCCAGGTACATGAGCGTCAGGTACCGGCCCTTCTGGAAGTTCTGGATCTCGTAGGCCAGCCGGCGACGGCCGAGATCGTCGACCATCAAGCGCGTGGCGTTCCGCCGCGAGAGCACGGCGTCGAGGCGGTCGCAGACGGTCTGGACCCCCTCGTCAGAGATCTCCGGCTGGACGATGAATGTCGTTTCGTATTCCCGCATGTGCCCTCCCCTCGGACGGGCTCCCAGAGCCCGGGCCCCGGGGGCGCGGGCAGCGGGACCGACCGGGCCTTGCAGGGACCGAGGAGTCAGATTGTGGAGCGCAGATCCATACCACAAAGCGGCGGCTACGGCACCGCGGGCACCAGCGCGAGCAGCCTCTCGTGAACGCGGGAATCCCCGGTGAGCTCCGGGTGGAAGGTCGTCGCCAGCACAGCCCCCTGCTCGACGAACACCGGCCAGCCGTCGACCCGGGCCCGCACCTGCACGTCGGGGCCGGGTCGGCGGAGCCGCGGCGCCCGGATGAAGACGCAGCGCAGGCCCTCGAAGTCGCCCTCGGCGTCGGCGGAGAACGAGTCCACCTGGGTGCCGTAGGCGTTTCGCACCGCCACCACGTCGATCAGGCCGAGGCTCGGGACGGGGTGGTTTTCCACCTCGCGTGCCAGCAGGACCGCCCCGGCGCAGGTGCCGAGGATCGGGCGCCCGGATCGGGCGAAGCCCCGGAGCGGCTCGTAGAGGCGGAGCCGCTCCAGGCCCTTGGAGATGGTCGTGCTCTCGCCGCCCGGGAGGATGAGGGCCGATAGGCCGTCGAGGTCCTTCTCGCACCGCACGCGCACGGCCTCGGCCCCGAGGCGGGCAAGCACGGCGGCGTGCGCCTCGACATCTCCCTGGATCGCGACGATGCCCACCCGTACCGGGCTTCGCCCGGCTTCGCCTCGCGACGCGGCCTTCGGCCTCACGGCTTCCGGCGTCGTCCGGCGGAGGTGCGCCACGGGTCACCAGCCCCGGTTGGCGAGTCGCTCGTGCTCGGCGAGGCGCTCCATCTCGATCCCCTCCATCGCCTCGCCGAGCCCGCGGCTGGAGCCGAGGACCTCCTCGGTCTCGTCCCAGTGGGTGGTTGCGCGCACCACGGCGCGCGCCCGGACGGCGGGATCGGCGCTCTTGAAGATGCCCGAGCCCACGAAAACCGCCTCGGCGCCGAGCGCCATGCACAGCGCCGCGTCGGCGGGGGTCGCAATGCCGCCGGCGGCGAAGTTCGGCACCGGCAGCCGGCCCAGCTCCGCGACGCGCCGCACGAGCTCGACCGGCGCCTGCAGCTCCTTGGCGCGGGCGGGAAGCTCCTCGACCCGCAGCGCTGCGAGCGCGCGGATGTCCCCGTTGACCCGACGCAGGTGGCGAACCGCCTCGACGATGTTGCCGCTCCCGGCCTCGCCCTTGGTGCGGATCATGGCCGCGCCCTCGGAGACGCGCCGCAGCGCCTCGCCGAGGTTGCGCGCGCCGCAGACGAAGGGCGATCGAAAGCCGCTCTTGTCGATGTGGTGCTCCTCGTCGGCGGGGGTGAGGACCTCGCTCTCGTCGATGAAGTCGACGCCGAGGGACTCGAGCACCCGCGCCTCGAGAAAGTGTCCGATGCGCACCTTCGCCATCACGGGAATCGATACCACGCGCTGAATCCCCTCGATCACCTCGATCGAGCACATGCGCGCCACGCCGCCGTCCCGGCGGATGTCCGCCGGGACGCGCTCGAGCGCCATGACGGCACAGGCTCCGGCCTCCTCGGCGATCTTCGCCTGTTCCGGGGTGGTCACGTCCATGATCACGCCGCCCTTGAGCATCTCGGCGAGGCCGACCTTGATCTCGAAGGATTGGGCGGTGCTGCGGCCGCCGCCGTTTCCGCTAGGAACGCCGGTCTTGCCCTTGCGAGTCGCCATGTCCGTGTCTCCTCGTTGGAAAAAGTCGCTGTTTCTCCCCGCGCCGGACCGCGCGGCTTCAGATGTGCAACCGCGCCGACCGCCGGGGCTGCGCGGCGAGACGATCGCGGACCACCCGGCCCAGGGCGGCGACGCCGCGGCGTAGCGCATCCTCGTTCGCCATCGCGAAACTCAGCCGCAGACCGCGGGAAGGACGCCCGTCGTGGTGGAACTGCGCGCCCGGTGCGAACAGCACGCCGGCCCCGACAGCGTCGGCCAGCAGATCGCTGGTGTCGATCCCCTCGGGCAACTCCACCCACACCTGATAGCCGCCCTGCGGCGTCGTCCAGCGGGCGCCACGAGGCATCTCCCGGGCGAGCGCCTCGAGCAGGGCTTCGCAGCGCGAGCGCAGGATGCGGCGCAGCCGCCCGAGGTGACGATCGTAGTCGCCCCGCGCCACGAACTCCGCGAGGGCGGCCTGGAGCGGCATCGCGTCGGAGAGGTCGGTCGCCTGCTTCAGGGCCACCAGGGCGTCGACGAGGCGCCCGCGGGCGGCGATCGCCCCCGCACGCACGCCCGGGAAGAGCGACTTCGAGAAGGACGAGAGGTGGACCACGAGCCCCGCGCGGTCGAGCGCCGCGAGCGACGGCACCGGCCGCCCGGCGAAGCGCAGGTCCATCTCGTAGGCGTCGACGATCACCGGCTTGCCGCAGCGCGCGGCGATTTCGAGCAGCGCCGTCCGGTGCTCTCGCGTGGACGTCGTCCCGAGGGGGTTGTGGAAGGTCGGGATGGTGTAGAAGAGCTTCACCTCCGGCCGCCGGAGCGCGCGCTCGAGCACGGCGAGGTCCGGCCCGTCCTCGCGCATGGGAATGGCCCGGGTCTCGAGCCCGAGACCGGCGACGGTTGCGAGGACGTTGGAGTAGGTCGGCTCCTCGAGCGCCACCGTATCGCCCGGCTCCGCGAACAGCCGCAGGCTCAGGGCGATGCCCTGGCTCGCCCCGTGACACAAGACGAGGTCGTTGGCTGCGACGTCGATCGAGGCGAGCCGCAGCCGCTTTGCCACGACCTCGCGCAGTCCCTCGTGCCCCTGCGGTCCGCCGTAGCCCAGGAGCTCCGGACCCGCCTCGATGAGCACGCGATTGAGCACGCGCCGGAACGCGTCGACCGGATACAGCGAGGAATCCGGAAACACCGCGTGCATGGGCACGGCCCCGCTGCCGCTGCCGAAGCGCGGCCGCGAGCGCTCGAAATCCAGCAGGCGCTCGGTGAGGGGCGAGAGCGCGGGCTGGAACACCTCGGCGTCCCCGTCCGCCGCGCGGCCGGCCCCGCAGACGAAGGTCCCGCGACCGACGGCGGACTCCACGACGCCCGCGGCGGCGAGCGCTTCGTAGGCCAGCGCCACCGTGTCCCGATTGACGTGGAGCCGGCGGGCGAGGTCGCGGATAGGGGGCAGGCGGGAGCCCGCCGCCACGCGCCGCGCATCGATCTCGCCGCGGATGTGATCGGCGATCTGCCGGTAGACCGGGCGCGCGTCCCGCTCGCCGTTGCGCTCGAGCTGGATCTGCATGGGACGGCAAGATTAGGCGCCGACCAATACTGGGTCAATGGCCCATTATTGGGACAATATGACGAAATATCACCCAGACAATCGTCTTATCAACCGGACAATCAGTCGGGCGGTGTCGCCGCCGCGCTCGAGGCGGTGGGAGCCACCGTCGCGCCGACTCCGGCGGGCAGCGACCGGCCGCGCCGCGCCATGCCCAGACTGCGTCCCAGGGCAATCGCGGCCAGGCCGACGAACCCGGAGAAGAGGGCCCCCATCTTGGCCTGACCCAGGAGCAGGTCGTCCGTGAATGCCGCGCCCGCCACGAACAGCGCGACCGTGAGCCCGAGGCCGGCGACGAAGCCCGCCATGGCGAGCTCCCCCAGACCCATGCGAGCGGGCAACGGAAAGCCCAGCCGGATCGCCAGCAGGCCGAGCGCGGTGACACCCACCGTCTTCCCGATCACGAGGGAACCGAGGATCACCCACGTCAGCGGACCGATGGTCGCCAGGGGCACGCCCGCGTTGGCGAAGGCGAAGAAGAACAGGCCGAAGTCCACGAATCCCTTCAGATGGTGCTCGAAGCGGTGGAGGGCCGAGTGCTCGATGTTCAGATCCTGCGCCAGCGCTTCGCCCATGCGGTCCACCTCGTCCTGGGCGCTGAAGAGGCCGACGTCGCGACGGGGTCCGGGCAGGAAGGGCACGATGAAGACGAGCGCCAGCGCCGGGTGCAGGTGGGCCAGGACCAGTCCGGACCAGGCCAGCGGTCCGCCGATCGCGATGTAGGGCACCCACGACCCGACCCTCGACCGGCGCAGCGCCCAGGCGGCGGCCATGCCCACGAGCACCAGGCCCAGGTACTCCGGCCGCACCGGCAGCGCCGGATCGCCGTAGAAGACCGCGATGATGACCAGGCCGATGGCATCGTCGGCCACCGCCAGCAGCAACAGGAAGTTGATCGCGGGGTGCCCTTTGCCGAAGACGGCCCGCGCCACCAGCCAGGCGAGGGCGATGTCCGTGGCGGTGGGCACGCCCCAACCGCGCCCGAGCGTGTCCCAGTCGTGGAGCTCCGGCACGTAGACGCCGGTTCGAAACAGCAGCCACAGCCCGAGGAAGAAGACGATGGCGGGGCCGGCCACGCCGCCGAGGGTCGCCAGCAACGGATTGATCGCCTTGCCGACCGGATTCAGGCTTCCGCCGGGCAGACATCCCTCGGTGATCTCCTTCGCCGCGATTGCGAAGAAGAAGACCATGAAGAGGTCGTTGACGATGAAGTGCAGCGTGAGCCCGTGCCCAAAGAGGGACACGTGGCCGAAGGGCATCCAGTGCAGCGCATGCCGGTACCAGGGCTCGGCGAGGTTGGCCGAGAGCATCGCGACGGCCGCACCGGACAGAAGCGGGATCGAGAACTCCTGGAGGAGGTTCACGAAACCGGCCGGCTTCCGTTCGCTCATGGGTCGACTCTGCTCCGTTCGACCGGAAGACTCCGCTGCGCCCTGCGGGGTCGACGCGGGTGCGACGTGAGCGGCGCACCCGCCGCCCCATCTTAATCGCTCCGGGTGCTCTCTTCGAGAGCGTCCGCTGCAGCGGCCGGGTCGCGGTTGTAGCGATTCATGGCCACCGTCAGGCCGTCGACGAGAACGACCCGGATCGCCGAGGCCGCCTCCGCGATCCGGCCCTCGAGGACCGCCTCCTCCTCGGTCGCGAATCGCTGAAGCACGTAATCGGCGGTGTCCATCGCGACCGTGGGGCGGCCCACGCCGAAGCGCAGGCGCGGAAAATCGCCGTGGCCCAGGCATTCGATGACGTGCGACAGCCCCCGGTGCCCGGCGGCGCCCCCGCGCGGCCGGATGCGCAGGCGGCCGAAGGGGAGGTCGACGTCGTCGACGGCGACGATCAGGTCCCGCCCCGGCTCCTCGACGGGAAGGAAGCGCAGCGCCTCGCACACCGAGTCGCCGGAGAGGTTCATGTATGACTGCGGCTCGAGCACGGCGACGTCGAGCGCCGCTCCGCCGGGACGGTCGAGGGGGCCGCGGCCGAAGCGGCCGCCGAAGCGGCTGCCGCCGAGGTCGATGCCGCATGCGTGGGCGAAGCGCTCGACGATCCGGCAGCCGACGTTGTGACGGGTGGCGGCGTACCGGCGCCCGGGATTCCCCAGACCGACGACGAGCTTCACCCCGACTGCGACGCTAGTCGTCGCCCTCCTTCGCCTCGGGCTCCCCGGCCTCCGCCGCCTCCTCCGCAGCCGGTTCGACCCCCTCTTCCGCGGCGGCCTCGACCGGTGCCTCCTCTTCGGCTGTCGGAGCCGCGACCAGCACCACGGCGAGATCCGGATCGGAGATCAGCGTGACGTTCCCGGGCAGCTCGAGGTCGCGAACGTGAAGCGACTGTCCGATGTCGAGATTGCTGACGTCGACCGGAATGCCTTGCGGAATCGCCGCAGGCATGCACTCGAGCTCGATCTCACGCAGCGTCTGGTCGAGGATCCCGCCCATCTTGATGCCTGCGGCCGTTCCGATGACCTGAATCGGCACCGACACCTGGATCTCCTGCTGGAGATCGAGCGCGTACAGGTCGGCGTGGAGCAGCCCACCGCTCACCGGATCCCGCTGCAACTCCTTCACGAGCATCGGCTTCCGGTCGTACGCGCCGCCGCCCTCGACGTGCAGGTCGATCAGCGTGTTCAGCCCCGCGCTGCTCGACGCCAGCAGACGCTCCAGCGTCCGGGGATCCAGCGTGATCCCGATCGACGGGGCGCTCGGCCCGTAGCAGACGCCCGGAATGCGGCCGGCGGCGCGAAGCTTCCGCGCAATGCCCTTGCCGGTCCCCTCTCGAAGCTGCACGACCAGCTCGTTCTCGGCCACGATTCCCTCCTTGCCCTCGATCAGATGAACAGCGAGCTCACGCTCTCTTCGTTGTTGATGCGGCGGATCGCCTCGCTCAGCAGCGACGCGACCGACACCACGTGAACCTTTTCACAGCTGCGGGCCTCCGCACTCAGCGGAATCGTGTCCGTGACGATGAGGTCCCGGATCGGCGACTCCGCGATGCGCTTGATGGCCGGACCGGACAGGACCGGGTGCGTGATGACCGCAGAGACCGAGCGCGCGCCCTCCTTGGTCAGCGCCCGCGCGCCCTCCGCCAGGGTTCCCGCGGTGTCCACCATGTCGTCGACGATCACGCAGGTGGCGTCCTTCACGTCGCCGACGATGTTCATCACCTGCGAGACGTTGGCCGCCTCACGGCGTTTGTCGATGATGGCGAGGTTGACTCCGAGCCGCTTGGCGTAGGCGCGCGAGCGCTCCACGCCGCCCGCGTCCGGCGAGATGATGACGACCGGGTCGTCGTAGCGCCGGTGGATCGCGTCGAGGAGCACCGGCGTCGCGAAGAGGTTGTCCACCGGGATGTTGAAGAAGCCCTGGATCTGGCCCGCGTGCAGGTCGATGCATAGCACGCGATCGGTCCCCGCCGTCGAGATCAGGTCGGCCACCAGCTTCGCCGAGATCGGCACGCGCGGCGCCACCTTGCGATCCTGGCGGGAGTAGCCGTAGTAGGGGATCACCGCCGTGATGCGCCGGGCCGAGGAGCGCCGGAGCGCATCGATCATGATCAGCAGCTCCATCAGGTGCGTGTTGGCGGGCGAGCTGGTCGACTGGAGCACGAAGCAGTCGAGCCCGCGCACGTTCTCCCCGAGCTCGACGTTCACCTCGCCGTCGCTGAAGGTGCCGACCTCGGCCTTGCCGAGATCGATGCCGAGGTGCGCGGCCACCGCCTCGGCGAGGGGGATGTTCGAATTTCCCGCGAAGAGCTTCATGTGCTGCATTCTCGGGCCTCGTGTTCGAGGAGTCTCTCCGGAGGGCTGGGGCGGCAGGACTCGAACCTGCAAATGGCGGCTCCAAAGGCCGCTGCCTTACCAATTTGGCGACGCCCCAGGATCCCGTGCCGTCCGAGTCCCCTCCCGCGAGAGACGGTGACCCACTCGACAAACGACCTTCCAGGCTATCGGGATTCGAGCGTCGTTGCGACCCGGGCCCACACGGGCGGCTCGAAGCCCTCCCGGGCGCTCCCCGCAGCAGCCGCAGCGGGACTATCGAACACTCCCAGCACCGTGGGGCCGCTTCCCGACAGGCCGACCGCCCGCGCGCCGGCCTTCCGCAATCGGGCGCGGAGTCGCGCGACCGGCGGGCACAAGCGAACCGCAGCCGCCTCGAGATCGTTCTCGAGCAGGTCTTCGAGGGCTCTGGCGAAGGCCCGATCCCAAGGTCCCCGCCGCGGAGGTCCGGCCCCGCCAGCGCGCAGCAGCGGCTCCAGACGCACCGGGACCGCGGTCGAGGAGCGCCCCGACGGGTCCGTGCCCAGGGCGTCGAAGGCCCGGTAGACCTCTGCCGTCGCGAGCGGAATCCCCGGGTTGACGAGCAGGAGCGCCAGCGCCGGCAGCCCCGTCAGCGGCTCGACGCGCTCGCCGATGCCCCGGACGATCGCCGGGCGGGGGTCCAGGAAGAAGGGCACGTCGGCGCCGAGCCCAAGCGCCAGCTCGGCCAGAGCGGGCGGCGCCAGCGCGTCAGGGAAGCACTCGACCAGGGCGCGGAGGACCGCGCCGGCATCGCTCGAGCCGCCACCCAGCCCCGCGGCCGCAGGGATCCGCTTGGTGAGGTGAATGCGCACCGCGCAGGCGAGGCCCGCCCGATCCAGAAAGCGCTCGGCCGCCCGGGCGGCAAGGTTGGCGCGGCCCGCGGGCACCGCCGCGGCCAGCGGGGTCTGGACCTCCAGCGCGAGATCGACCGACCGGCCGGGGGCCGGCGCCGTCTCGATCACGACCTCGTCGCCGAAGTCGAGCGGCGCGAACAGGCTCTCCAGCTCGTGGCTTCCGTCGGGCCGGAGACCCGTGATCCGAAGCCCGAGGTTGACCTTGGCGGGCGCGACGATCCGGAGCCGCCGCACCCCGGGGCGGGTGGTCACCGGAGGCGTCGAGCCCTCATGGGCTGACCTCGAGGAAGCGCATCCGCAGCTCGTAGAGGAGGCCCTCCAGCAGGCGGGCCTCCTCCGCATCGAGATTGCCCCGGGTCTTGGCCTCCAGCATCTCCAGCGTGTCGATCGTCTGGCGCGCCAGGGGGAGGTTGGGCTCGCCGGCGGTCTCGCCGCCCTCGGGGTCACCGACCAGCCCCATGTGATAGAGCGCCGAGGTGCCCAACGAGAGCGCGAAGGAGGCGAAGTCGATGCCCGGCAACGGCCCCGGGTCCCGGGAGGACCGGGGCTCGCTGCTCCGCGCTTCCGCCTGCGGCGCTTCGGGCTCGGAGGGAGACTCCTCTCCCTTGCTGCTGCGGCGATCGACGATCGTGAAGCCGCGCTCGGATCGGGAATCGTCTGCCATCAGGTGTTCCCCTCGAGGCTGTCGCGTTCGGCCGCGTCGATCCGCTCCATCTCGCGGTAGGCGCGGGCAAAGCGCTGGGCGACGGTGACCGTGCTCCCGATCGCGAGGATCCAGAGCGCGACGACCACATAGCCGGAAAGAGCGCCGGCGGCGAGGATCAGGACGCGTTCCGCGCGTTCGAGGATGCCCACGCGGAACGCCGGCACCGAGATCTCGGCGCGCGCCTGCGTGTAGGAGACGAGCACGGTCGCGACCAGCGTGTAGCCGGCGAGCAGAACGAGGCGGGGCTCACCGCCGAGGGCGAAGTACATCGCGATCCCGAGCAGCAGCACCATGTCGGACAGGCGATCGAGCGTGGAATCGAGGAAGGCGCCGAATCGCGTCGATACACCGTGGTGGCGCGCGACGACACCGTCGACGAGGTCGAAGAGCCCGCCCGTGAGCAGCAAGAGGCCGCCGGTCACGAACCAGCCGAGGGCGAAAGCCGCCGCCGCCGCCAACGAAACCGACGTTCCCAGCACCGTCAGCAGGTTCGGGTTCACGGGCCGCCAAAAAAGGAAGGGCAGCAACACGCGGACCCACCGGTCCAATCGATGGCCAAACACCGACTTGATCACGACTCGATCCTACCGGGCCGAGCGACTCGACCCGGACAGACGTCCCTCACTCCGACGGCGTCGGCTCCGAATCCGATTCCCCCGCGTCGGTCTCGATGGGAGCCGCCTTGTCCGAGACGTCACGGAGCCCGTCCAGCTCCCGCTGGAGCTCCTCCGGAGAGATCCAGTTCCGCCTCCGGATGAGTCGCCGATCGAGCTTCAGGCTCTCGAGAGACTTGCGATCCACGCTGGCCTCCGTTGGGTTGCACCGCGCTGCGGAAACCCTGAGTTTAGCAAATTGACGGTCGAGCAGCGGATCCGGTAGCTTGGCCGCCGCTCGGAGTTCGCGTGGTGGCTCGCTTCCTCTCGACGCTCTCACTGTGGCTGCTCGTGGCGCCGGGCTGCGCCAAGCCACCGCCCGCCTTCGAGGAGGTCCCCCCGGCCGATCAGCTCTACGCGGAAGGCCTCGAGACGCTCGAGGGGCGCCGCATCCTGGGTCTCTACCGGTACGTG
The DNA here is from genome assembly GCA_029863845.1 of Myxococcales bacterium. Classification (GTDB taxonomy): domain Bacteria; phylum Myxococcota_A; class UBA9160; order UBA9160; family SMWR01; genus JACZXC01. The sequence goes on along the minus strand of JAOTUO010000020.1, from coordinate 3,754 downwards.
AGCTACACGGCCGCCATCGAGACCTTCCAGGCGATCATCGACAACTTCCCCTACAGCGACTACGCCGTCCTCGCCGAGATCAAGATCGCCGATGCCTACTTCGACGACGGCAAGTACGAAGAGGCCCTCTCCTACTACCGCGATTTCGGCGATCTCCATCCGCAGAACGAGAAGGTGCCGTACACGATCTTCCGCGCCGCCCTCTGCCACAGGCGGCGGGTGAAATCGCCGAATCGCGACCAGACGGCCACGCGCGACGCGCTCGTCTTCCTGGATCAGCTTCTCAGCAGGTATCCGCACTCGGAATACGCCGAGCGGGCCGAGGTGATGTGGAGGAACCTGCGAATGCGCCTCGCGTTCCAGATCCGGTCGATCGGCGACTTCTACCTGGGGCGGGACGAATACCAGGCCGCGGCCGAGCGGTACCGCTCGCTGTTGAACGAGTACCCGGGGCTCGGCCTCGATGCGGAGACCCTGTACAAGCTGGCCGTGTGCTACCAGAACCTCGACCGCGGCGACGAAGCGGCGCTCATCTTCCAGTCCATCGTGCAGTATTATGGCAACAGCTCCGTCGCGGAGGACGCCCAGAAACGGATGGCCCGGGCTGCGGACTGGACCCCGCAGACGCCCTAGGGTCGCGAGAACCGAAGATGCGGGAAGGCGCAGCCATGCCCTCGAAGGGAGCCATGACCCCGACGGAGCGCCGGGCCTACCGACTCGGGTGCCTCAGCTTCGAGCGCGGCGACGACGCCGGCGCGCTTTCGCAGTTCGAGCAGCTGCTGCAGACGCGCAACGGGTTCGCCGACGTCCACTACCGCATGGGCGTGGCTCACGACCGCAAGGACGACCTGGCGTCTGCCGCACGCAGCCTGTGGAGGGCGCTCCGGATCAACCCGGCGTACACCGAGGCGATCGTCGCCCTGGCCAGCGTCTACGAGCGGCAGGGCGACTTCGAACGCGCGCGGGAGATCACCGAGCGCGCTCGCGCCAGCGCCCTGCGCAGCGACGGCGGTCTCGACGCCACGACGCGCGGAAAGCTCGCCAACCTGCAGGCGAATCTGGGCGACGCCCTGCGCGAGGCCGGAGAGCTGCGCGAGGCCATCGAGGCCTACCGCCGGGCACTCGACCGCTGTCCGGACTACCACGACATCCGCCTGCGGCTGGGCGTCGCCCTGCGCGACGTCGGGCTGCCGGACCAATCGCTGGCTGAGCTGCGGCGGGTGCTCGAGGGGCGGCCCGACCTCCACGAAGCCAGCGTCCAGCTCGGGCTCACCCTCTACACGCTAGGGCGGGCCGGCGACGCCATCCGGGAGTGGAGCACGGTGATGGAGAAGGACCCGACGCGCGAGGAAGCCCGGATGTACCTCCGCCTCGTCCAGATGCGAAAGCCCTGACTTCGCCTGCGAACCCCGGATTCAGAAGACCGACCGGAGGCGCAGGTCGCGGAGGATCTCGCCGGCGGCGTTGCGTCCGCACGCTCCCATCACGCCGCCGCCGGGGTGCGTCCCGGCGCCGCACAGGTAGAGACCGGCAACCGGCGTGCGGTAGCGCGCCCACCCGGGGACGGGCCGCAGGAAGAGCAGGCGGTCCAGCGACATCGCGCCGTGGAAGATGTTGCCGCCGGTGAGCCCGAAGATCCGCTCGAGATCGGGCGGCGCCAGCACCTCTCGCTGCAGAACGCTCTCCGAGAAGCCGGGCGCCACCTCGTCCACCAGCGCGAGAACGCGGTCGGCGAAGCGATCGCGCTCCGCGTCCCAATCGCGCTCCGCCAGGGCGTAAGGCACGTACTGGACGAACAGCGACGCGACGTGGTGCCCGTCCGGTGCGAGGCTTCCATCGAGCGCCGAGGGCAGCGTGAGCTCGACCATGGCGCGCTCCGGCAGCGCGCCGCGCTGCGCCGCCTCGAAGGCGCGCTCGATGGCGTCGAGAGTGGTCGCACCCACGTGGATCGTGCCGGCGTGCTCCGGCAGCGGGCCCGCCCCGCCACGGCCGGCGAAGGCCGGCAGGCGGTCCAGCGCGAGGTTGATCTTCAGGCAGGGGCTGCGGAAGTCGAGGGAGGCGATCTCGAGCGCCAGCTCCTCGGGCAGGTGCTCCCGGCCCACCAGGCGAAGCAGGGTGCGGTGGGGGTCGAGCCCGGAGACGACGGCGGGCGCCTCGATCGTGGAGCCGTCGGCGAGCACCACGCCCACGGCGCGCCCGTCCCGCACCGCGATCTGCTTGACGCTCGCCTCGGTTCGGATGTCGGCGCCGGCGTCCCGCGCCGCCGCTGCGATCGCGTCGGCGAGCCGACCCATCCCGCCCTCGACGTAGGACCAGACGCCACGCTCCCCGTGGGTCTCCCCCATGACGTGGTGGAGGAGCACGTAGCCGGTCCCGGGAGTCGAGGGCGCGGCCCAGGCACCGATCACGGCGTCCGTAGCCAGCGTCGCCCGCAACGGCTCGCTCTCGAACCAGCCCTCCAGGGCGGAACGCGCCGGGCCGAGCAGGAGCGCGAGCGCGCGGGCGAGGTCGCCGCGCAACCTCCACGCGCCCACCAGCAGGTGAGCCAGCAGCGCCAGGTCGCGCGGGCCCAGCCGGGCGGGGTCGGGCGGCGGGCGGTCGAGCGCCGGCTCCAGGGTGCGGACCACGCGATCCAGGAAGTCCTCGTACGCGGGGTAGCGCCGGGCGTCGCGTGCGGAGAAGCGCCGGATCTCCTGGCAGGACGCGGTACGATCGGGTCCCAGCCGCAGCCCGCGGCCATCGGGCAGCGGCGTGAAGGACGAGGGCGCGCGCCGCAGCAGCCGCAGTCCGCGCGCCGCCAGGCCCAGCTCGCGGACGACCGCCGGCCGCAGCAGGCCGGCCACGTAGGCCGCCCTCGAGACGCGGAACCCGGGCCAGAGCTCCTCCGTGACACAGGCGCCGCCGATCACGGGGCGCCGCTCCAGCAGGACGGTGCGAAGACCCGCCCGGGCGAGGTAGGCCGCGGCGACCAGGCCGTTGTGCCCGCCGCCGATCACGATGATGTCGCTCTGCATGCGCTCGGAGTGTAGACTTGAAGGTGACCCGGGGGCGCGTGGGTTGAGCGCAACGGAACCGGTCGACATCGCCGTGATGGTGATCCTCGGGATCGCCGTCCTCCGCGGAGTCTTCCGCGGACTGATCCGCGAGGCCTTCTCGATCGCGGCGCTGGCCGGCGCCTGTGTGGCCGTGAAGCTGTTCGCGCACCCCCTGGCCGCGTGGCTCGAGACGGCGACCGACGGCGGCGTCGAAGGCTGGGCCGCCCTCTGGCTGGGCGGCACGACCCTCGCCGTCGGGACGATCGCGGTCGTCGTGATCGCGGGTCGCTTCCTGCGACGCGGTTCGCGCTGGGCGGGACTGGGCTGGGCCGATCGCGCCGGCGGGGCGGTGCTGGGCGCCGCCGAGGGCGGGCTGGTCACCGCCATCCTGCTGATGCTCGCGGCGGTGGTGCTCGGGCGCGAGCACCCGACCCTCGTCGATTCCCGAAGCTTCGCCACGCTGAAGCAGATCGAGCAGATCGCTCAGGCGCCCGCCTCGCGCTCCCCCGACGTCGCCGCCCCCCCGCGCTGACCGAATCCCAGCACATGGGCCCGCAGTGAGCCGGGGACGACGGCCGCATCGCGGCGGCCGAGTCCACGGCGAATCCCTCCGCGAATGGCTCGGCCATCCCTGGAAAGCCGACTTCGTTCGCCTTCGGCTCACTGCGCGGCGGCTCCGCCGCCTTGCGAAGATTGGTTTGGCCTGCGCTTGATTTCGC
>JAOTUO010000254.1 GCA_029863845.1 Myxococcales bacterium | reverse complement strand
CGACGGCTACGCCCACGGCGGGCTCGGCCTCGGCGAGGACGCCGCGCGCCGCCTCGACCTGGTGGCGGCCACCCACGCCGAGCTTCCGGAGCTGCTGCCGCGCTACCTGATGGGCATCGGCCCGCCGGAGGAGATCCTCGACGCCGTCGCTGCCGGCGTGGACCTGTTCGACTGTGTGATCCCCACGCGCCACGGGCGCCACGGCGTCCTCTTCACGTCGCGGGGCTCGCTCAAGCTCCGCAATGCGCGCTTCCGCGACGACGGCGCGCCGCCGGACCCCGACTGCGATTGCAGCACCTGTGCGCAGCACTCGTGCGCCTACCTGCACCACCTGCTGCGCGTGAACGAGGTGCTCGGCGCGCGGCTCGCCAGCGTGCACAACCTGCGCTTCGTCCTGCGTCTGCTCGAAGACGCGCGCCGAGCCATCGCCGCCGGGCGCTTCGACGCCTTCCGGCGCAGCGTGTTCTAGCGGGATCGGGTCTCGAGACCCTCCCGGGCCGCACACAGGCCCGCGTAGTCCGGAAGCTCCGAACCGAGGGCCGCCGGGACGATGCGAAGATCGCGGCCCAGAACCGGCCAGACCTGCTCCGCCACGTGCTCGCGCAGTGGCGCGAAGCACAGCGCCTCGCCGGCGCTCGCGGGAATCGTGCCCAGCACGACCACCTCGGGCGCCACCACGAAGGCGAGCGTCACGATCGCCCGGGCCAGGTAGCGATTGAAACGCTCCATCTCCGAGCGCGCGAAGGGGTCGCCCTCTCCGGCGGCGGCCACGACGTGCTCGGGGCGGGCCTGCTGCGACCCGCCGGCGATCCGGGCAACGGCGCTCGTCGCCGGGGTGATCGCGCGCAGCCGCCGCGTCCAGGCCGCCCCGCCCACGTAGGCCTCGAGACAGCCGCGCTGCCCGCAGGCGCAGGGAAGGCCCTCCCACTCGACGGGCGCATGACCGACCTCGCCCGCGTTGCCGGCGTGACCGCGATGGAGACGTCCGCCCAGCACCAGCCCCGCGCCGATGCCCGTCGAGGCCGTCAGGTAGACCACGTCGTCGTAGCCGCGCCCGGCCCCGAAGCGCCACTCGGCGAGCACCGCCGCGTTGGCGTCGTTCTCGACGTGGACGCGCAGGCCCAGCGCGTCGGCGAGAATCGCGCGCACGGGCACCTCGCCCCAGCCCGGAAGGTTCGGCGGGTGCAGGAGCGTCTCGCCCTGGGCGTCGATCGGACCCGGTGCCGAGACGCCAACGCACGCGACGTCATTCGGCGTCACGTCCGCTCGCGCCAGGAGCGCCCGGGCGTCTTCCGCAATGCGGGCGAGGTCGTCGGCCGGGTGCTCCGTCGGGTTCGTGGGTCGGCGCGCGCGCTCGAGCACCCGGCCCCGCTCGTCGCCGAGTGCCAGCGCCACCTTGGTGCCGCCGATGTCGATTCCGAGCAGGAGCGGAATGAAAAACCCCTTCAATTCCAAAGAGTTGAGGCGACGGCATGCGAGCATATCACAGGCCGCTCAGGCGCGAGCAGCGACGCGCCGATAGAAGCGCAGCCCGAACTGGCGACTCGGACGAACTCTGCCGGTCGGTGTCCGAGGGGGGAAGCTCGTGCACATCCGCATTGCAGGCTCGCTCGCGGCGCTGTTACTCATCGCAAACGCCGGCTGTCTCAGCGAGCTGACGGATCCGCTGGGCCGGCGCAGCGCGCTCAAGGAGGCTCAGCTCAAGTACACCCAGGCAATCCGCTGGGGCAACCTCGACCGGGCCAGCGAGTTCGTCGACCCGGAGCTGCGCGCGACGTTCCTCAGCTTCGCCGAAGAATTCGCGACGATCCGCATCACCGACTACGACATCGGGTCGATCCACTACGAATCCAAGGACCGCGCGGACGTCACCGTGACCTACCACGCCTACAACATGGGAACCTTCATCGACCGCTCCGTCCGCGAAGAGCAGCGCTGGCATCGGGAGGGCGCGGGCACCCGGTGGTGGGTGAATCCGGAGATCGAGACCCTCGTCGGGGCGCTGGGTGTCTCCGCGCAGTAGCGGGCGGACGGTCGCAGCTCTTCTGCCCAGGGAGGGGCACGTGGAGACCAGGCACACCATTCTCGTCGTGGACGACACTCCGATGTTTCGCGAGCTGGGCTCGCTCTTCCTCGCGCGCTCGGGACGCGTGATCACCGCCCGCGACGGCGACGCGGGCCTCGACGCCGTGCGCCGCGAGCGGCCGGACGTGGTGGTGGCCGACCTCCTGATGCCCGGCATGTCCGGCGACGCGCTGTGCGAGGCGGTCAAGGCGGATCCCGACCTGTGCGAAACGCCGGTCATCCTCGTCACCTCCGGCGAAGACGCCGGCGAGCGGGCCCGCGCGGTGCGCTCGGGAGCCGACGATGTGATCGCGAAGCCGATCAGCCGGCTCGTGCTCATCCAGGCGGTGAACGGCTTCCTGCGCTCACCCCACTTCCGCGGGCTCAAGCGCGTGGACGTCGAGACGCCGGTCCGCATCCAGGTAAAGGACGAGCACGCGGTTGGAAACGCACGCAACCTCTCTCGGGGCGGGATCTTCGTGGAAACCGACCCTACGCCCGCGCTCGCGAGCGAGGTCGCGCTGCGCTTCCGGCTTCCCGGCGTCCCCGATCCGCTCGCGCCGACCGCGAAGGTAGTCTGGCGTCGCGAGCATTCGGAGACCGGTGCGACCGGCATGGGCTTGCAGTTCCTCGCGATCGATCGCGCGAGCGTTCGACACATCGAGGACTTCATCTACGAGCACGACATCCCCGGCTCCTGCCCGGCGCTTCCGGAATCGAGTGTGGGGATCCCGTGAGGGCCCTCCGCCTCGCCGCTCTCGCACTCGCCCTCGTGGCTGTGGCTTCGCCCGCGGCCTCACCCGCGACCTCGGATTCGAGGGAAGCGCGCCAGCGCGCGGACTGGCAGCGCCGGGAGCAGGCGGCGATCCACCGCGTCGAGAGCACCCGCGACCGCTACCGCACCGCCGTCCTCGAATACCAGAAGATGCGACACCGGCGCCGAATCCGCGGCGCGCGAAAGGCCGAGGTCCTGGCCGAGCGCGAAGCGGCGCGGGCGGCACTCGAGGAGGCGGAGCGCCTGCTCGCCGAGTTCGACGAGACGGCGCGTCGCGCCGGTGTGCCTCCGGGCTGGCTGCGGGACGCCCCGCAGCGGCCGCCCGCAGCGAATCCCGCGCCGGCCGACGCCCCCTAGCGGCGCCGCTAGCGCAGCGGATCCGACTCGTCGACGATGTCGAGGGTGTTCGTCTCGCGCGAGCGCGGCCGCACGACCGCCACCGTCTTGTCGCCCTGCCGAACGACGAGGCTCCTGCGCGTGAGTATCTTGCCCCGGGGCCGCGTGAAGACCGTCTCGACCACGAGCGGGCCCGCGTCGGCCCCGGGCGTCACGTCGATCAACGGAGCCGCATCGTTCCCGGTGCGCAGCGAGATCCGCGGTGCGGTCGCGGGCGCCGCGCCGGCGGCCGACGCCACGCGCGGGTCCGGGGTGGCGGCGTTGAACGCGCGCAGGCGTTCGAGGCGCGCCGCGAGCTCCTGGGCATAGCGATCGCCGGACCCTTGAACCGGCCGCGTGTAGCGTTCGTAATCGCGAAGGCTTCCCGACGCGCGGGCTCGCGCCTGATCCCGGTAGCGCTCCGGAATCGCCTCGGCGTCATCCGTGAAGGCGTAGCCTCCGTCCTCCGTCCGCCACGAATAGATCGTTCCCGCCGACGCCGGGTTTGGCGCGATCCACAGCAGCGCGGCGAACACGGCACCGACGAACAGCACCCAGACCAGCAGCAGCTTCCGCATTTTCAAGCCTCCTCCGCACTCCTATATGGTCGCGCGGGGAAGGAAATGTCAAATATTCCAATAACTTATGTGTGCGGCGGGGCCGCAGGCGTCGCGCAACGGCGGCGGTTTGACAGGCCATTCCGCAGGGGATATCACTTGCCACGACTTTGCTGCGGGGTAGAGCAGTCTGGTAGCTCGTCGGGCTCATAACCCGGAGGTCGGGGGTTCGAATCCCTCCCCCGCTACCACTTAACCCCTCGGAATCGCCTGGTTCCGGGGGGTTCGCGTTTTCAGGCTTTGACCGCGCCCCAGGGTGGCACACGATCGACGCCGGGCGGACCATTGGGCAGCGTATGACCGAATGCGCAGCCAGTCAGTGGTGCTGCCGGCGACATTGGAGACGGGAGAGCCTTCTGGTGCTCGTCCTGATCGCCACTGCGCTGCCCAGCTGCCAGAAGGCGCAGCCGGCCCCGGTGACGACGCTGACCGCGATGGTGAAGAAGACGCCCCTCGTCTTCGTACCAGGCGTGACCGGCAGCAAGCTGCGAGACCCGGAGACGCGAGAGACCGTCTTCGGACAGGGCATCAACGTCGTCGTGCCTCATGACGGCGGCTACGGCATCGCGCTGCCAGTCACGGGAGGCGGTCACGCGGGGCTCGAGGCATTCGCGGTGGTGGACCGGGTGAGCTTCGGGTTCACGACCGTCGAGGTGTTCGGTCCGCTCATGGAGCTGCTCGAGGCGAACGGGTACCGCCTCGGCGACATGGAGGTGCCGCGGGTGGCGGACACCCTCTTCCCGTTCCCCTACGACTGGCGCCAGGACTCCGCGGAGAGCGCGCGCCTGCTGGTCGAGCGGCTCGCGCGGCTTCGACGGGTGCGCGGCGGCGGCCTACTGCGGGTGGCGCTGATCTGCCAGAGCACCGGTGCCCATGTGTGCCGTTACCTGGTCAAGTATGGCGGCGCACCACTCGAAGAGGCGGCTTCCGGGCGTGCCGGGCCACTTCCCTGGCTCGAGGTCACACGGCTGATACTGATCGCTACCTCGAACGGGGGCAGCATGCGAACCTTGCGAGAGCTCAACCGCGGGCGCCGCTACGTGCGACTGTACGGCCGCGTACTCCGGGCGGAGGTGTTCTTTACCTTTCGCTCCCTGTACCAGGATCTCCCGTGCTGGCGGCGGGATCTCTTCGTCGACACGAGTGGGGAGCGCCTCGAGGTCGATCTCTGCGACGTCGCCAGCTGGGAGCGATATGGCTGGTCGGCCTACGGGAGGGACGCGGCCCGTCGCATCTCTCGCTCGGGACGCAGCGATCTCTTTGGCAGCGAGGAAGACAGACGGAGGTATCTGCGCGAGGCGCTGGACCGATCCAAGCGGTTCCAGGATCTGCTGCACAGGGATGTCGTGGGCTTCGGTCCCACGCTCTACTTCCTCATCCAGGACGCCTCGCGCGACACTCCCGAACGTGCCGTTCTGGTAAGGGAAGATGGCGAATGGCGAACCCTGTTCACCGGTGACCGCGAGGTGGAACGGCTACCGGCCCTACATGATCGGGTGACTACCACGGGCGACGGCCACGCGACGATGCGCAGCCAGCTCTGGCTGTCTCCCCAGGAGAAAGCCTCGCTGGCAACCGCGCCGATCTATGTCGAGGGTGGGCACTTCGAGCTCATCCACGACAGGGAAGCCACGAGGCACCTGACCGAGATACTCGACGAGAACTGGCGGAGGTGAACGGGTGAAAGGGAATAGGACGTTCAAGCTGGGTTTTCGCGATGTCCGATAACTCACGATTCGGTCGAGTAGAGTGCCAGGCCCCTACGGGGGCGGATCGGCCCGCGAGCGGCCGCCAGATCGCCCGTTCGCCCTGTGATTACACCGCCCCGTGTGTGGGGACTCTGTGGGGGATTTGGTCCAACGAGCCCCATCGGGACCAATCTCCCGGAGCCTGTAAGTTCGCAACATCCCTAGAACAAGAAGAAAACCCGCGACCCCGGGTCCACCCCCTGGAGCCGGATAGAGCCGGTGCTGGTGCAGCCCAGTGGAGCTACCTGAAAACGCGCGTGACGAATCACGCGGCAATCCGGCCCGTCACCGGCAGCCGGAGCGGGACCGGAAACCCGCAGACCCGGGCGTAGCGCCCCCCCGCTACCACCGAGTCTGAGGGCTCCGAGGTTCGCCTCGGAGCCCTCAGCGTTTCGGGGCTCAGGGTCGCGTCCCCTTCGATTCGCCCATCCCCGTAGACCCGCAGCCGCTGCTCTCCGAAGAGACCGCCCAGGGCGAGGCGACCGCGAGCGATGTCACCTCGCAGCGTTCCTTCGAAGTCGTGAATCTTCTCCAGCAGCCTGGGCATCAGCTCTTCGACCGTTGGAAGATCTGTCCGCGCCTGGGCGAGTTCGCCGGCCAGCCGCTCCCGCTCTACGCATCACGGGAGGACGGTGGGAGGTCTCTCCCCCCGGGCCTCCCCTGTCGATCGGTTGACCGTATTAT
>JAOTUO010000253.1 GCA_029863845.1 Myxococcales bacterium | reverse complement strand
GACGGGAGTCTGGTGCTGGACGGATGCTCTAGCGTCGGGCCCGGCCGCCGACTTCGCCCGGCGCGTGGAGGCGCTCGGATACGACGCGCTCTGGATTCCGGAGGCGGTCGGTCGGCATCCCTTCGCCCACGCGGCGTGGCTGCTGGCGAGCACCGAGCGACTCGTCGTGGCGACGGGGATCGCGAGCATCTACGCGCGCGACGCCCAGTCGTCGGCAGCGGCCCGGAACACGCTGGCCGAGCAGTCCGGCGGGCGCTTCCTGCTCGGGCTGGGCGTCTCCCACGTGCCGCTGGTCGAGGACGTGCGCGGCCACCACTACGGCAAGCCCGTGGCCACCATGCGCGCCTACCTCGAGGCGATGGAAAAGGCGCCCTACTCGGCCGTCCCACCGGCAGAGACGCCGCCGACGGTGATCGCCGCGCTCGGGCCGAAGATGCTGACGCTGGCCGCCGAGAAGACGCGCGGCGCGCATCCGTACCTCGTGCCGCCGGAGCACACGGCGCGAGCCCGCGAGATCCTGGGACCCGTCCCCTGGCTGTGCACGGAGCAGAAGGTGCTGCTCGAGACGAACGCCTCGCGGGCGCGGGAGGTCGCACGCAGGGCGGCCGCCATGTACCTGCAGCTCCCGAACTACCGCAACAACCTGAAGCGCCTGGGCTACACGGACGCGGATCTGGACGACGGCGGCAGCGATCGCCTGATCGACGCCGTGGTGGCGTGGGGCGACGAGAAGGCGATCGCCGACCGCATCCAGGCCCACCGCGACGCCGGCGCGAGTCACGTCTGCATCCAGCCGCTCCACCCCGAGGGCAAGCCGCTGCCCGACGAGCGCATCCTCGAGGCTCTGGCCCCGAAGCGCTGATCGGGCGACGACCGGCGACCGGGGCCGGGGCCGAGTTTCCTAGCGGCTCTCGGCGACCGTCAGTCCGATCTCCTGGCCGAAGGAGATCTCGAGCGTGTGGCCGTCGGGATCGCGGATGAACGCCCAGTAGCCCACGGGGGGGCCGTAATCCATCGGTCCGCTGATCAGGCGATTCTCGCTCCGGGCCAGCTCGCAGAGCCGTTCGATCTCCTCGCGGCTCTCGCAACCCACGCCCAGGTGCGCGAAGGGCAGGAGCGGGTGCGAGACCTCCGGTGTCTCGATCAGGACGAGCACGAAGGGTCGCGTCTGGTCGCTGAGCCACACCACGCCGGAGCGGCGATGGACCGTCTGCATGCGGGCGTACTTCGCGTAGAAGCCGACCGCGACGTCCAGCTCGGTGACGGGCAACGCCACGTGGGTCAGACCGATGTCCTGCATGGCGACCTCCGGGGCGGCGTCTCGACGCGCGACCGCGGGGACGCTAGCACGGGTGCGCGATCCCTCGACGCGACTGGGGCCCACCGGCCCCGGCCGCGTGGAAAATCCGCTAAGAATCGACCGTGCGCGCAGACCCCGGCACCCCGAGAGGACGCACCGCGCTCGCTTTCGTCTCCGTCGCCGCCGCGCCCTTCGCGTTCCGTCTGGCGGCGATCGCGGACCGCGGCGGCGCAGCCGCGCTTCCCGACCTGCGCGGCGTGGTCGCCGACGCCTCCGCGGCGCTGATCGCGCTCGCGGTGGTCGTCGCGCTGGGCCGGGTCTCCCGCGCTGCGGCGGCGGTCGTGGTGCTGCTGTGGACGGCGCTTCAGTACGCCAACTACGAGACCGTCCGCGTGCTCGGATCCCTGGCGTCGGTGCTCGACGCCGGATACCTCGCGGACCCCACGTTCCTGTTCGGTTCGGCGCTGGTCGTCTCGCGGCCCGCCCTGCTCGCGGCGCTGCTGGTGGCCTGCCCCGCGCTGGCCTGGGCAGGGCTGCCGGCTGCGCGCCTTCGGACGGCGCTCGGGAGCATCATCGCGGCGGCCCTGCTGCTCGGCGTTCAGGCGACATGGCCGTGGCGCGACGACGTCGTCGCGTGGCGCCAGACCCACTTCGTGTCGCATAACGCGCGCCTCGCGCTGTGGCCGGGGGCGCGCGCACCGGGTCAGGCCTCGAGCTCCTCCGATCCTCCGGCCGCGATGCTCGAGCGGGTGCCCGACCTCGCCGCCAACCTCGACGGCGTGCCGCGCCTGCCGCTGGCGAGGAGCGGGACCAACGTGCTGCTCGTCGTGCTCGAGTCGGTCTCGGGAGCCTTCCTCCCGAGCCTCGCCCGCGACCACGGCTACTCGTTCGCCCGGTGGCGCATGACCGAGCTCGACGCCATCGCGCGCGCAAACCTCGCGTGGTCGACCTTCATCGCGCACCAGCGAAAGACCAACCGCGGCCTCTACACGCTGCTGTGCGGAGAGCTTCCGAACCTCGCGCCCGGGCTTCCGAAGATGAGCGACACGGCCCAGGGGGGCTGGCGCACCTGCCTGCCCGAGATCCTCCGCGACGCGGGCTACCGAACCGTCTACCTGCAGGCCGCGCCCCTGGCCTTCATGCTCAAGGACCAGTTCATGCCAGAGATCGGCTACGAGCGGGTCCTCGGCCGCGAGTGGTTCCCGCACGCCTACGCGCGCGGCGTCTGGGGCGTGGACGACCGCGCCTTCCTCGAGCGGTCTCTCGACCTGATCGACGAGCTCGAAGCGGACGACCGGCCCTGGTTCCTGACGCTCCTCACCGTCGGGACCCACCATCCCTTCGTGGTTCCGCCGGAGTTCCGGCCGGACCTGACGCCGGACTCCCTGCGCGCCGTGACGTATCTCGACCTCGCGGTCGGCGCGTTCGTGCGCGGCCTCGAAGAGCGGGGAGGGCTGGACGGCACCCTCGTGCTCTTCACCTCGGACGAGTCGATCGGCATCGGGGTGCCCGACGCGCTCACGAGCACGCTCTCCCAGAACTGGGGATTCCTGATCGCCCGCGTGCCGGAGGGCCGGCAAGACCGCGTGCCGGAGCCCTTCGCCCAGGTCGATCTGGCGCTCTCCATTCTCGACTTCCTGGGCCTCGCCGCGCGCGGGCCCCACCTCTTCGGTCGCAGCGTCTTCCGGCGCTACGACGCGGGGCGCTTCCTCTTCTTCGCCAACACCAATCTCGGCGACGCCGGGGCCATCGACCCGGACGGTCGCGTCCTGCTCTGCGCCGACGACTTCCGCCGCTGCCGGAAGTTCGCGGTGCCCGACGGGCGGTTCTTCGGCCGCGACCGCCAGCCCCTCGCCTGGAGCCCCGCGGACGACGTCGTCCGCGCGCTGGCGCTGCGCAGCGTGCGCTCGCCCGAGCGCGCGGACCGGCGCGAGTTCCGCCTCGTGGCGAACCCCATCTTCGTCGCCGAGGGTTCCGAAGCGCAGGTAATCCACGGCGGTCAGTTCGTGAGCCTGAAGCCGGACGAGTGGCTCGAGGTGGAGATCGAGGTCGAGGCCCGAGGCGCCGGTGCGCGAGCCATCCTGGAGCACGTCCTCCGGGAGACGGGCGCCAAGCGCCTCTACCAATGGGAGATCCCCCTGGCCGGCGGACAGACCCTGCGGATGCAATACACCTACGCTCCCGAGGCGTCGACCGACGAGGTGGGCGCGCGGTCCCTGGCCCGCGTGGTGGAGGGCTCGCGTCTGGAGCTCCGCTTCGAGCGGGCCCGGATGAGCCTGCGCTCGGGCGCCGGCCGTCCGGCGCCGGGCGTCCAGATGCGGCGCCTCGAGGTGGAGCCGCGAAGCTAGCGGCTTGCTGCGGCAGGGGCCGGGGCCGGGACAGACGCCTCCGCGAATGGCTCGGCAATCCCGAGTCGTGATCTACGTTCGCCTTCGGCTCACTGCGCGGCGGCTCCGCCGCCTTGCGAAGATTGGTCTGGCCTGCGCTTGATTTCGCTGCGGCGTCTGTCCCGGCCCCGGCCACTCGACCCGGTTGCGTTCCTAGGGCGCGGGGTCGCGGAACTCGAACAGGCGCGTGTGATGACCGGTCCCGGAGACCCAGGGCTCGAAGGCCTCCGGCGGCAGCAGCGACAGGAACATCGGCGCAGACCCGGGCAGGACGGTAATGCGATAGCGCCGCGCTTCGAGATGGACCGTCCCGCCGCGGATCTCGCGCGACTCGATCTGCAGGCGCCCCCGCGCCCCGCCCCCGGCCGGCGGAGGCGCATCTGGTGCGACCGTGCGCGCCGCGTGAATGTGGTAGTCCCCGGCGCGGATCACGTCGATCTCCAGCTCAACCGGCGCGTCGGAGGTCCGCGGGGTGGCGAACCCCAGCGTGTACAGGTCCCGATCCACGGGGATGTAGTGGCGGCTCCAGAAGCGGCGCACGTTGCGCGGCAGATCGCCCAGACGGAAGTCGGCGATCCAGAAGAGCGCCTGGCTGCGGCGATAGTCGGCGATGAGCCCGCGCGCGAAGTAGTCGGCGAACATCCGCTGGTGGGCCCGCCCGTGGTGGAAGTAGTAGCTGCCGTGGTTGCGGAAGAGCGCACCTCCGGCGTTGTCGATCACGGCGTCGTCCTCGCTGCTGAACGTCTCGATCTTCCGCAGCAGGTCGAGCTGCGGCTTGTTGGACGACGCCCGTGCCAGGAAGGCGTACTGGTCGGGCAGGACCGCCAGGGGCAGCAGGTAGAGCAGCGGGCGCAGCGCCCGCGCGAAGGCGGGGCGCCGGGGCAGCGCCTCGACGACCTGCGCGAATCCGCGAGCCGCGCACAGGGCGACCAGATCGGCGAGCAGCACGTAGTTGTACGGGTACTGGGCTCTCGCGAGCGCAGCGGCGAGCGCCGACACGAGGATCGGAACCCGCCAGAAGCCGCCGCGGCCGCCGGCGACGAAGACCAGCGCGAAGGCCGCGATGGGCAGCGTGGAGAGGGCGGTGGCGCTCCAGAACGGACCCCAATAGCGCGCGAGCGGGCTCGTCGTCGGGTACAGACGCTCGTGCCGGATGGCGTCGAGAAGCGTCGCCTCCCAGGCGGCGGGCAGCAGGCCCAGCAGCGCGCCCGTTCCGACGACGGCGACGAAGACCGCGGCCGCCGACGCCGCGAAGGCGGCCGGGCGCCGGATGAAGGGCGCGGCGGCACCTCGCGCCCGACGCCGGCGCACGCTGTCGCAGGCCCCGAGGATCACGAGGGTCCCGCCGCCGACCACCGCCAGCTTCTGGGTCATGAAGCAGGCGACCATGAAGAGCAGCCCGCACCACAGGGCGACCCCGCGCCGGTCCCAGCGGCGGTTGGCCTCCAGGAGCGCCAGGCAGGCCAGGAACAGACAGGCTGCGAAGTTGTCGGCGCGGTAGTCGACGGCCGACATCAGGCTGAAGCCGACCGCGAGCGGCGACAACGCCGAGAGCAGTGCGGCGTATGGGTTCCGGGTCACGGCGTAGCCGGCGACGCCGAGGACGGCGCAGAGCAGCGCGAGGTAGGCGAAGGGAAGCGTCCGCAGGCGCAGGACCCGCTCGCGGAAGCTCCCGTCACCGAACAGGACCGGAGCGTGCAGCACGTAGCTCAAAGGGAAGTGATGCTCGTAGAAATCCGCGTACGGCCGGTGGCCCTCGGACACCAGCCAGGTGGCGTGTCCGAACTGGTACTCGTCGATCGTGAAGAAGCGCTCCTGTCCGAAGCGATGGACCGCGTGCAGGCAGATCGCCACCGCGATCAGCAGGCCGAGACCCGCGACGCCCCGAACGGCTCGATCGAAGCGGCTCACGGCGTGGTCCACCTGCGCTCACTCCACGTAGCCCAGGGCGCGCAGCTCCGCGTCGACGTCCGGACGCAGCGCCGGCGCCGAGTCGGCCGCACCCGACGCCTCGGGCCAGCGCTCCAGCAACGCGGCCAGCTCCGCCACCCGCTCCGGCTCGCGCGACGCCAGATCGATCACCTCGTCCGGGTCGGCGTCGAGGTCGTAGAGCTCGAAGCGAACGCCGTCCGGGCCCGGGGCGCGCACGAGCTTCCAGCGTCCCCGGCGCACCATCGTCCAGCGCTCGCCTCCCTGCTCGCGGCGCGGATTGCCGTGCAGCAGCGCTTCGCCGCTCACGCCGTAGTGGGCGCGCGCGGAGGCGTCGCCGCTCGCGGCGCCGCCGCCCAGGCCCGGGCCGAGATCGACGCCGGCGAAATCAACGCCGGGAGGAGGCTCGAGCCCCAGCAGGCCCAGCAGGGTCGGGAGGATGTCGAGGGACGACACGGGCTCGTCGACGCGGACGCCCGCGGCGACCCGGCCCGGCCACCGGAACACCAGCGGAATCGCCATCGACGCCCGGTAGACGAAGTCTCCGTGCTCGAAGAAGTAGCCGTGCTCGCCCAGGCTCTCGCCGTGATCCGACGTGAACACCACGAGCGTGTCGCGGCTCGCGGCGGCGAGCAGGCGACCGATCCAGTGGTCG
>JAOTUO010000252.1 GCA_029863845.1 Myxococcales bacterium | reverse complement strand
CCCGAGAGCCGCTCGGGAAGCATCGGAATCGCACGGTCCGGGAAGTAGACGCTGTTGCCGCGGCGCAGCGCTTCGACGTCGATGGCCGAGCCCTCGGCGACGAAGTGCGAGACGTCGGCGATGGCCACCCAGAGGCGCACTCCTCCGCCCGGTGCTTCGGCCACGCTCACGGCGTCGTCGTGGTCCCTCGCCGTCTCCGGATCGATGGTGACGAAGGGCCGATCGCGCAGGTCGACGCGCCGCGCGACCTCGGCCGGATCGAGCCCCTCGGCGATCGCGTCCGCCGCCGCCCGCACGACCTCGGGGAACGCCCGAGGCAGGCGGTGCCGCCACGCCACCGCGCGGAAGTCCGCCTCGGGACTTCCCGGCGGGCCCAGCACCTCCACCACCCGCCGGTCGACGAGGACGACGACGTCGCCGTCGCTGGCGCCGCCGCGGTCGCGGCGGGCCACCGCGAGGCGCCACTCGCTATCGTCACGATAGGGTGTCACTGCGCCGACGCCGCCGCGGGCGTGGAAGATGCCGACCCGGGACTCCCGCGGCCCCCCGAGCACGTCGAGAACCTCGCCGCGGCGACGCGACGGATCGGCAGGCTGCAGCAGGACGCGGTCGCCGGGCCGCGCCCCCGCGGAGTCGGACACGCGCCAGACGACACCGCCCTCTTCCACGACCGAGCCGCCGGCCCCATCGTCCCGGTAGCGCCCTTCCACGAGACCGTCCCTGCGCGGCACGCGGTAGCGCGGTCCGACCGCTTCGATCCGGCCCTCGCGCGCGAGCGCTTCCAGCAGCCTCCCCAGAGCCCGCTCGGCCCCACCGTCCCTCCCGGTCGTCCCGAGCCTCCGGAGGATCGCGGCGCGCGATCTCAGCGGCCGGCCCGGACCGCCGAGGGCTCGCAGCACACCCTCGGGCGTGACAGCGGCGCGCTTCGGTCGCGGCCCGGGCTTCCCGCGCCGCTTCCCACGCCCCTGCCCGCGTCCCCTGTCGCGTCCCACCGTCTCGACCCCCGGGCTCCCGACTCCCGCCCACTGTAGGACGCGTCGAGTGGCTTCTGCTGCCGCTTCGGCGTAGTCTCCGCCCGGTCGCCCGGGTGGCGGAATTGGTAGACGCGCTAGATTCAGGATCTAGTGGTCGCAAGGCCGTGCTGGTTCGAATCCAGTCCCGGGCACCAGGCTCGTAGCACGGCCGCGCAGCGCGCCGCAGGCGAGCGAAGCGGGCGCCCGCCGGACGGGCCGTGCTGGTTCGAATCCAGTCCCGGGCACCAGGCTCGTAGCACGGCCGCGCAGCGCGCCGCAGGCGAGCGAAGCGGGCGCCCGCTCCCCGCTTGACCCCGCCCCTGGCGCGCTTACGCTAAGGCGGTCGTGTCCGCAGAGGAACAAGAGCCCCAGACGCAGACGTTGACGACCGTAGGCGAGGAGCAGGTCGAGGTCCCGACCGTGCTCCCGGTCCTCCCCGTGCGCGACGTCGTGATGTTCCCCGGGGTCACCGTCCCGCTGGCCATCGGGCGGGCCCGGTCCCTGGCGGCGCTCGACAGGGCCGGACAGGGCGGATTCCTGATCGTCGCCACCCAGCGCGACCCGGCCACCGAGGAGCCCGGCGTCGAGGACCTCTTCCCCGTGGGCTGCGTGGTCCGCGTGATGCGGATCATCGACGCCCGGCGCGACGGGAAGCAGGCCATCGTCGTGGGCTTGGCGCGGACGCGGATCACCGACCCCCCGATCGAGGAAGAGCCGGCTCTGCTGACGCGGATCGACGTTCTCGGCGACCTCGAGCGCGATGCGGCGGAGCTCGAGGCGAAGTGGAAACGCGTCATCGCCCTGGCGCAGAAGGTGATCGATCTCCACGACGACTACCCGGACGAGTGGAAGGCCTTCGTGTCGGGCATCCCGAGCCCTGGCCTGATGGCCGACGTGATCGGATCGACGCTGCCGCTTCCGCCGGAGGAGAAGATCGCGCTGCTCGAGGAGACCGATCCGGCCCGGCGCCTCGAGCGCGTCGCGCGGCACCTCGAGCGCGAGGTCACCATCGCCGAGACCCAGCGGGCGCTGAGCGGCGAGTCCGGGTCGGACGAGATGGACCCGGATCGGCGCGAGCGGCTGTTGCGCGGCCGCATGCGCGAGATCGAGACCGAGATCGGCGAGAGCGACGCGGGCATCCGCGAGGCGGACGAGATGCGCGCCAAGATCGAGGAGGCAAACCTGCCGGAAGCGGCGAAGAGCCAGGCGGAGCGCGAGCTCCAGCGCCTGGCCGCCCTGCCCCAGCACGCACCGGACCGCCACCTGATTCGCAACTACATCGAGTGGATGGTGGAGCTGCCGTGGTCGAAGGAGACGGAGGACAAGCTCGAGCTGCCGGCGGCGCACGCGATCCTCGACGCCGACCACCACGACCTCGAAAAGGTGAAGGACCGCATCCTCGAGTTCCTCGCGGTGCGCAAGCTCGCCCCCGCCGCCAAGAGCCCGATCCTCTGCTTCGTCGGCCCGCCGGGGGTCGGCAAGACGTCGCTCGGCCGCTCCGTGGCCCGCGCCATGGGCCGGAAGTTCGCGCGCGCGTCGCTCGGCGGCGTGCGCGACGAGGCCGAGATCCGCGGGCACCGGCGCACCTACGTCGGAGCCATGCCCGGCCGCATCCTCCAGAGCCTGCGCCGCGCGGGCTCCCGCAACCCGATCTTCCTGCTCGACGAAATCGACAAGATCGGAGCCGACTTCCGCGGCGATCCGTCGTCGGCCCTGCTCGAGGTGCTCGATCCGGAGCAGAACCACGCCTTCAGCGACCACTACATCGAGGTGCCCTTCGATCTCTCCCACGTGCTGTTCATCGCCACGGCCAACACGCTGTCGACCATCCCTCCCGCGCTGCTCGACCGCATGGAGGTGATCGAGCTCTCCGGCTACACCGAGGTCGACAAGCTGGTGATCGCGCGCGAACACCTGGTGCCGAAGCAGCTCGAAGCCCACGGTCTCGCGGAGAAACGCGCCACGGTGACCGAAGACGCCATCGAGAAGGTCGTGCGGGAATACACCCGCGAGGCCGGCGTGCGAAACCTGGAGCGGAACATCGCCACGCTCATGCGCAAGGTCGCGATGCGCGTGGCGAAGCAGGGCGAGACCGGCGTGGAACCCATCGTCGTCGATGCCGATTTCGCCGCCGAAGCCCTGGGAGCCCCGCCCCACCTGCCCGAGACCGCCGAGCGCACGACCCAGCCGGGCGTCGTGGTCGGGCTGGCGCACACCAGCCACGGCGGCGACATCCTGTTCATCGAGGCGACCGTGATGCCCGGGGGCAAGAACATCGAGCTTCGACTCACCGGCCAGCTGGGCGACGTCATGCGCGAGTCCGCGGAGGCGGCGCTCTCCTGGGTGCGGGCGAACGCCGCTCGCCTGGGGCTCGCCAAGAAGGGACTGGATCCCGCGGAGATCCACCTGCACGTCCCCGCCGGCGCCGTTCCCAAGGACGGGCCGTCGGCAGGCGTGACGCTGGTGACCGCGCTGGTCTCGGCCCTCTCCGGCCGCCGGGCGCGGGGCAACGTCGCCATGACCGGCGAGATCTCACTGCGCGGCCGCGTCCTCCCGGTCGGCGGCATCAAGGACAAGGTGCTGGCCGCCTCCCGCGCCGGCATCGACATCGTGATCCTCCCGCGGCGCAACGCGAAGGACCTCGTCGACATCCCCGCCGACGTGCTCGAGAAGCTCGACCTCCGACTGGTCGACACCATCGACGAAGTGCTCCAGCTGGCGATCGGGCCCACGGAGAAGTAGCGACCGCTTCACGCCCCCCGATCCGCAGAGGCGCCGGCGTTAGAATGGGTGCCATGCCGGCCGCGCTGCGCGTGCTCTGCCTCAACTGCGGATCCTCGTCGATCAAGCTCGGCGTCTACGCCCTGGGCGACGGGGAGGAGACGCTGCAGCGGACCGGAGCCGTCGAGGGCGTGGGTTCCGAGAGCGGGCAGCTCTGGATCCGGGACGCCGGCGGAGCCGTGCTCCGGGACGAGGCGGTCGCCTTCGGCGATCACGGCGCCGCGATTCACGCGCTGCTGGAGGCTCTGGAGCGCGGCGGCGTCCTGCCGGTGGACGCCGCGGGCCACCGGGTGGTCCACGGCGGTCCCCGCCGCGAGGCGCCGGCGCGTATCGACGCGGCCCTGCTCGCCGAGCTGCGCGCGCGCATCCCGCTGGCTCCGCTGCACCTGCCGGGCGAGATCGAGGCGATCGCAGCGGTCGCCTCGCGCCTCTCCGGGCTGCCTCAGGTGGCCTGCTTCGACACGGCCTTCCACCGGCGCATGCCCGCAATAGCGCAGCGACTGCCGTTGCCGCGCGCCCTCTGCGACGAGGGGCTGCAGCGCTACGGCTTTCACGGGCTCTCGTACGAGTTCGTCCTGCACGAGCTGGGCGACGCGGCGGGCGGACGCACGGTGATCGCGCACCTGGGCAGCGGCGTGAGCCTCTCCGCCGTACGCGACGGCAGACCCGTCGAGACCAGCATGGGCTTCACCCCCCTCGGCGGCGTCATGATGGGTACACGCAGCGGGGACCTCGACCCCGGCGTGCTGCTGCACCTCCTGACCGAGAAGGGCTGGGACGGCGAACGGCTCGCGGCACTCGTGACGCACGAGGCCGGTCTCCTGGGTGTCTCCGGACTGAGCTCCGACATGCGGACGCTGCTGGCGCTGCGTCCGTCGCAACCCCATGCCGCGGAGGCCGTCGCGATGTTCTGCTACCACGTCCGCAAGCAGATCGGGGCGCTGGCCGCGGTGCTCGGGGGGCTGGATCTGCTGGTCTTCACGGGCGGAATCGGCGAGCGGTCTTCCGCCCTGCGCCGCGAGATCTGTGCCGGACTCGAGCACCTGGGCGTGGTGCTCGCCGAAGCGCCCCAGGGCGACCGGCTCTCGGCCGCGGCCGCGCCCTGCACGGTGCGGGTCGTGCCGACGAACGAGAGCCTGATGATCGCTCGCCATACGCGCGACATCGTCTCGCGCGACGGCCGGGGCGACTGACGCGAAGGATGCGAAGGCGGCCGGCCGTCGGGTCCGGCCGCGGCGTCAACGCCGGTCGATGGCATCCGCCTCCACGGCGTCGCGGAGCTCGCCGAGAAACGCGGGCAGCGCCGAGGTCACGCGATTCCAGTTCGGAATCTGGGGCGCGCCCATCGGGTCGCGCACGAATCCGAGCCCGGCGGTGGACAGCGCCCGCGTGAAGGTCTCGACGGCGAACTCCTCCTCGTGGCGGTCGAAGACGAGTCCATTGAGTGCGGCGTCGTCGCTGTACGAGGCGATGGCGTCCTGCGCTTTGCGGAGGTAGGCGGCGGTCAGCGTGTTCAGGAAGCCCGCGTCGAACTGGACGCCATAGCTCGCCAGGTTGCGAATCAGGGAGGAGGCGATGTCGACGACCATGCGGTGCAGCCCGCGCGACGCGTCCGCCTCGGACAGCTCCTGGTGCTTGTGGTCGTAGTTCTCGGTCAGCTCGACTTGGCAGATCCGCTTCGGCGAGCAGTTGCGGTAGACCTCCACCAGCATCCCGACCTCGAGGCCCCAGTCGCTGGGGATGCGGTTGATGCGGGCGAGATCCGTGGTCATCGAGCATTCGCCGGCCAGCGGATAGCGGAAGGAGTCGAGGTAGTCGAGGAGCGGAAGCCCGCCGAGCACCGCCTTCATCGCGCGCAGCAGCGGCGTCACGAAGAGCCGCGTCACGCGACCGTAGAGGCGGTAGGTCACGCGACCGTAGTAGCCCTTGGCGAACTCGTAGTTGAGGTTGGGAATCGCCGTCGGGTAGCACAGCCGCGCCAGCAGCTCCCGCTGGTAGTCGCGGATGTCGCAGTCGTGGACCGCAATCACGCGGGAGACGTTGGTCGCCAGCACGTAGCCGTAGGCCAGCCAGGTGCTGCGCCCCTTCCCGTCCTCGCCGGGGTCGAGCCCCTCCTCGCGCAGAGTTCGGTAGAGCGCCTGGACGCCGGGGCCGCTGTTCCAGAGCAGGACCGGCGGCTCGTCGCGCAGCGTGCGGACCCCGTCGAAGAAGGCCCGAATCTCCTCGTATTCGCTGCGGTCGCCGGTGCCGGTGACGCTGACGACGACCTCGCGCAGGTAGCGGACGCCCCGCAGCACCTCGACGATGCCCTTGAGGCCCGGTCCCTGCATCTCGGAGACCAGGCACGGGAGGACCAGCGAGATCGGCCGTGTTCTGCTGTGAGCGAGAAGCTCCTCCTCCATGCGCTCGATACCCGGCGGACCGAGTCGATGGAGTGTGGTTATCACCCCGCTCTGGTGGAAGTCCGACACGGGGAGCAACCCTGGCACTCGCCCCGGG
>JAOTUO010000019.1 GCA_029863845.1 Myxococcales bacterium | reverse complement strand
GGAGGCCGGCTGGAGAGTCGGCCTCCGCGCAGCGAGCCGAAGGCGAGCGAAGTGCCGGAGCCCGAGCGCGAGCGATCAGTGAGCGCGAGGCCCGGCTGGGCCAGGAGGCCGACTGAAGAGTCGGCCTCCGCGCAGCGAGCCGAAGGCGAGCGAAGTGCCGGAGCCCGAGCGCGAGCGATCAGTGAGCGCGAGGCCCGGCTGGGCCAGGCCTCTTCGGGTCGCTTGACCCGCTACCCGCCGTCGGGAAACCTGTCGCTGCGATGATCTCCCGCTTCCCCCGGCGGTGCCTCCGATGAAGGAGCTGCTCGCGGACCTCGATCGCTGGCGACGGCAGAACGAGGCCATCGCCCTGGCCACGCTCGTCGCCGTCCGCGGCTCGGCCCCGAGGCTGCCGGGCTCGCGCCTGGGTCTGACCCAAAGCGGCCGGATGTCCGGCTCCGTCAGTGCCGGCTGCGTCGAGAGTGACGTGTTCGAGCATGCGATGAAGGTCCTGGACGCGGGTCGCCCGGCGCTGGTCACCTACGGCATCACCGACGAGCAGGGCTTCGAGGTGGGGCTCAGCTGCGGCGGCTCGATCGACGTCCTGATCGAGCCGTTCAGCGACGGTGACGTCTGGCGGGCGCTGCGCCGGGCCGTGGAGGCGAACGAGCCCGCCGCGTGGGGCATCGGCCTGGCGCCGGCCCCGCTGCGGGGCCGGAAGCTGCTCGTTCTCGGCGACGAGCCGGTGCAGGGTGGCATCGACCCGGCCCTCGACCGGGAGGTGGTCGCCGCGGCGCGTCGCCTCCTGCCGGGAGGGGGGACGCGAACCCTGACGCGTCCCTGGGGCGACGAGGAGGCGACCGTCTTCGTCGAGGCCTTTCCGCCCCCCGTTCGCCTGTTCATCGTGGGAGCGACCCACGCGGCAATCCACCTGTGCCGGATGGCCGCGCAGCTCGGCTTTCGGGTCACCGTGATCGACGCGCGCACCGCGTTCGCGAGCGCCGAGCGCTTTCCCGAAGCCGACGAGGTGCTGCGCGCCTGGCCCGACGCGGTCTTCGGGGAGAGGACGCTCGATGCCTACGCCTACGTCGTGACCATGACGCACGACTTCAAGATCGACGTTCCCGCCCTCGAGTGCGCCCTGCGTTCCGGCGCTCGCTACATCGGGGCCCTGGGCAGCCGCCGCACCCACGAGCGGCGCAAGGCGCAGCTGGTGGCGCGGGGCTTCGGCGAGGCCGAGCTGGCGCGCATCCGGGCGCCCATCGGTCTGGATCTCGGCGGCCGCCAGCCGGAGGAGATCGCCCTCGCCATCCTGGCCGAGATGCTGGCCGTCCGACACGGCAGGGAAGGCGGGCCGCTCAGCGCGAGGAGGGCGACCGTCGATGCCGACGGGTGACCCGGCCGAGCGCGGTCGAATGGACCGGAAGGCGGGCGACGCCTTCCTCTCCGCCGTGATCCTGGCCGCCGGCACGGCCCGCCGGATGGGCCGGCCCAAGCTGCTGCTGCCGCTGGGCGATCGCCCGCTCCTTCAGCACGCGCTGGACGCCGCCGCCGCCTCGCGCCTCGACGAGATCGTGCTGGTCCTGGGCGACGAAGCCGCGCGGGTTCTGGAGGGGATCCGGCTTCCCGCTCGACTCCCGGTTCGGGTCGCGGTCAACCCGGATCCCTCGGCCGGCCAGAGCCGCTCGCTGTGTCTGGGCCTGCGCGCGGCCGATCCCCGCGCGGCGGCAGCGGCCATCCTCCTCGGCGATCAGCCCCGTGTCACGGGTCCGCTGATCGATCGGGTGGCGGCGGCCTTCCTGGGAGCCGAGGTGCCGGTCGCCCGACCTGTATACTCCGGCCCCCACGGCCGCCGCGTTCCGGGACACCCGGTGCTGGTGGCGCGCCGCATCTGGCCGGAGGTGGAGAAGCTGCGCGGCGACGAGGGCATGCGGGGCCTGCTGGTCAGGCGACCGGAGTGGCTGCTGGCGGTGCCCGTCGCGGGCGAGGCGCCCGGCGACGTCGACACCCCGGAGGACTACCGGTCGGCCGTGGCAGCCACGACGGCCCGCGAGTGAGGCGTCGGCCCCGTGGCGATTGAAATCGTGGAGCGGTTCTCCGTCGCGGCGCCCATCGACGCCGTGTGGCGCTTCGTGATGGATCCGCACCAGGTGGTGACTTGCATGCCCGGAGCCGCACTCGACGAGGTGGTCGACGACCGCGCCTTTCTCGGCAGCGTCCAGGTGAAGCTGGGGGCGGTCACCACGCGCTACCGGGGCCGCGTGCACTTCACCGAGGTCGACGAGACGGCGCGTAGCGTCCAGATGATCGCCGAGGGCCGGGAGACCGGCGGGGGCACCGCCAAGGCCGTGGTGTCCAGCCGGCTGAACGCGTTGCCCGACGGGCGGACCGAGATCGTGGCCGAGGCGAAGGTCGACCTCACCGGTCGCATCGTGCAGGTCGGTCGGGGAATGATCCAGGGGGTCTCCCACCAGCTCTTCCAGCAGTTCGCGGCGTCCGCGAAGGAGCGACTCGAGCAGCCGTCCGCCTCGCTTCCGGTGGCGGCCGAGCCGACACCGATTCGGATCGTCCCCCTGCTGCTCCAGGTCCTGTGGTCCGCCATCGCCGGTTTCTTTCGCCGGCTCTTCGGGCGACCGCTTTCGGAAAGGTAGAACCCGCGATGGCTCGTTATCTCGTAGCGTGTGACGCAGGCGGCACGATGACGGACGTCATCATCGTGGACGAGGAGGGCCGCAGCGTCATCGGCAAGGCGCCGACCTCCCCCCACGACGAGAGCATCGGATACATGGAGTCCCTCGAAGAGGCCCTCGAGTTCATGGGCATCGACCCGAAGCAGGAGGGCCGCCAGTTCGGAAAGCTCGCCGAGACCTCCATCTACACCGGCACCTCGATGCTCAACACCGTGATCAACATGAGCGGCTACAAGACCGGGCTGCTGGTCACGAAGGGCTTCGAGGACATCATCGCCCAGGGACGCGGCTCCCAGACCTTCATCGACGCCCAGTGGACCGAGATCACCCACATGCAGTACCGCAAGCACCGCATCCCGCTGGTGCCGCGGAAGCTGGCGCGCGGCGCCACCGAGCGCATCGACATGTTCGGCCAGGTGGTGATCCCGCTCTACGAGCACGAGGTGGAGCAGGGCATCCGCGAGCTGCTGGTGGACGAGGAGTGCGAGGCCATCGCGATCGTGTTCCTCCAGTCCTTCAACAACCCCCGGCACGAAGATCGGGCCGCCGAGATCGCGCGCCGCGTGATGCAGGAGGTGGGGCGCGAGGTTCCCCTGGAGCTCTCGAGCCAGGTGGCGCCCACCATGCGCGAGGTCTCGCGGGCCAACGCCACGGTGATCCAGGCCTACGCGTCCAATGCGGCTCGCAAGCAGCTCTTCCGCATCGAGGAGGAGCTGGTCAAGATCGGCTACTCGCACAGCCTGAAGACCGTGCTGGGCTACGGCGGCATCACCAACATCCGCTACCCGCGGCTCTTCGAGGCCGCGATGTCGGGACCCGTGGGCGGCCTGATGGGCGCCAAGTACCTGTCGTCGGTGATCGGCGAGGAGAACATCGTCTGCTCCGACGTGGGCGGCACCTCCTTCGACGCCGGCGCCATCACCGCGGGGGTGCTGCCCATCGACCGCGAGCCGGGCTTCCAGGGCATGTACGTGAACGTGCCGATGCTGGGCATCCGGTCCATCGGCGCCGGCACCGGCACCTACATCCGGCTGGATCCGCAGACCCAGCGCATGAAGCTGGGGCCGGACTCCGCCGGCGGGACGCCGGGGCCCACCTTCATGGAGGCCGGCAACACCACGCCGACCATCAACGACGTCAACCTGCTGCTGGGCATCCTGAACGAGCACAACTACCTGGGCGGCAAGGTCAAGGTGAACAAGGAGGTCTCCTACCGGCTCTTCAAGGAGAAGGTGGCCGACCCCCTGGGCCTGGACGTCTACGTGGCGGCCGAGACCTGCCTGGAGCTGCTCAACGTGATGATGCGCGAGCACCTGGTGCGCAGCCTCATGGTGGGCCGCGACCTGCGCGAGTACGTGCTGCTGGGCTATGGCGGCGGCGGCCCGCTGCACCTGCTGGGCTACGCCGGCGACCATCCGTGGAAGGCGGTCTGCACGGTGCCCCACGCCGGCGCCTTCTCGGCCTGGGGCGGCGCCTGCATGGACTACTCGCACCGCCGTCACAAGAGCGTGCAGGCGCTGCTCCAGCCCGACTGCGACGACGCAACCCGGCTCCAGTACGTGGCGCCCGTGGCCCAGGCCTGGCGGGACCTCGAGACGGAGCTGCTGGCGGAGCTCGAGGGCGAGGGCTTCACCCGCGACCAGATCAGCCTCCACCAGGCGGCCTACATCCGCTACTTCGGCCAGCTCGAGGACGTCGAGGTGGATTCGCCGGTGGCGACCCTCGATTCGAAACAGGACCTCGAGCGTCTGCTCGCCGCCTTCGAGGACCTCTACACCCGGATGTTCACGCTGGCCGCGAAGCCCGACGTGGGTACCTACCACATCACCGAGGTGTGCGTGATCGCCAAGGTGGCCACGGTGAAGCCGAAGCTGCGCAAGCACGCGCTCGCCGACAAGACGCCCGCCGAGAAGGCGTTCAAGTTCAAGCGCCCGGTCTTCCAGCGCGGCGCGTGGAACGACGCGGACATCTGGCGGATGGAAGACCTCGTGCCCGGCAACGAGATCGACGGCCTGGCCGTGATCGAGGCCTCGAACACGACGCTCTTCGTCCCTCCCGAATGGCACGTGCGCATCGACGAGCACGACATCTACTGGATCGAGAGGAAGGACAGCTGATGGGTGACGCGAGCGCGCTGCGCCTGAAGGACCGGCTTCGAGCCAACGACGAGGCCTTCGCCAGGACCGGTCACCTTTTTGGCCTCTCCAAGCTCGCCCGCAAGGAGAGCGATCCCGGGACCTACGAGGCCGTCTGGCACATCCTCTCCAACCTCTGCAACGCCGCGTGGTCGGTGGGCTGCAAGGTATCGTCGTCGCCGATCGCGGCCGAGGGCGGCGACGCGCTGTGGGCCCTCCACACGCCCACCGGCGAGGCGATCTGCATCTCCCGCGGCATCACCGCCCATCCCGGACTGCTGGCGGACATGATCCGGAACTTCATCGAGCTGGGCTACGAGGATTATCCCGGCTTCCACCAGGGCGACATCTTCGAGAACAACGACCCCCACTACGGCGGCATCCACGCCCCCGACTTCGACATGGGCATGCCGCTCTTCTACCGCGACGAGCTGGTGGCCTGGGCCAGCTGCGTCTCCCACGTGAGCGACTGCGGCTCGGTGACGCCGGGCTCCATCGGCTTCCTCAATCCGGACTGCTACTCGGACGGACTCTGCATCGCCATGGAAAAGGTGGGGGAGAACGACGCCTTCTATCCCTGGTACGAGATGCGCATCAAGTCGCGCACGCGCACCCCGGATTGGGTGCTGGGCGATGCGCGCGGACGCCTGGCGGGCTGCCTCACCATCCGCGAGAAGCTCACGCAGGTGATCGAGAAGTACGGCCTCGACTTCTTCCGCGACGCCTCCCAGGAGTACGTCGAGGACAGCCGTCGCTACGCGGTGGGGCGCGTGAAGACCCAGACGGTGCCCGGCCGCATCCGCAAGTCGCAGTTCAAGGACCTGGCCATGAAGGGCAAGCGCGTCCTGCTGGGCAAGCAGGACATCGACTGCCTCTTCAACCTGCCCATGGAGCTCGAGATCGAGGCGGACGCCAAGGTCCGCATCTCGCTACGGGGGGCCAGCGGCACCGTGCCCTTCGGCCAGAACATCAGCCCCACGGCGCTCAAGTCGGGGCTGCTGATGGGCTACTCGCACATCATCGGCTTCGACATGTTCAACTCCGGCCCGAAGGCGGCCTGGGAGGTGGAGCCGCCCCCGGCCGGGTCCTGGGCGAACCCTTTCGAGAAGGACTTCTCGGCCTCCTCGGGGGTGGCCTGGGCCCCGGCCGTGATGTGGCTCTCCAGTCTCTACGAGGTCTTCGGGCGCCTCTTCCAGATGCGGGGCTTCGTGGAGGAGATGGCGGCGGGCGCCGCCACCACCATGACCGCGGAATTTGCGGGCATCAACCAGATGGGCGTCTACGTGGCGGGCCTGACCCTCGAGCAGGCCTGCAACGGCTCGCCGGCGCGCGGCTTCACCGACGGCGAGAACAGCGCCTGGTGCCTCTACACCCCGAACGCCGACTTCGGCAACGCCGAGATCGCCGAGCTCTACTACCCGATCCTCTTCCTGGGCCGGAACATCGAGCCGGACTCCGCCGGCTACGGCCGCTTCCGGGGCGGGCTGGGCCACACCGCCGTGTGGATGGTGCACAACACCCCGGGCATCGAGTACCAGTGCGGCTGCGCGGGCATCCGCAGCAAGACCATCGCCAACCACGGCATGTACGGTGCGTACCCGTCGATCCCGGACCGGCCCAGCTACGCCCACGACACCAACCTCCGGGAGCTGATCGCGGAGCAGAAGCCGCTGGTGCACGAGCGGGGCGACCCGGAGAACCCCAACATCGCACAGGTGGTGAAGGCCCGTGAGCTGGTGACGTCGGCCATCGCCCCCTTCGTGACCCCGGAGCCCCTCCAGAACTACGACCTGATCGTGCACCCGATCTCGGGCGCCCAGTCCATGGGCGACCCCATCGAGCGCGACCCCAAGGCCGTGGAGGACGACCTCAACAAGGGTTGGGTGCGCGCCCGCGTCGCCGAGGAGATCCACGGAGTGGTGGCCCGGCCCAACGGGAGCAGCGCGTGGTTCGTGGACGAGGCGGCCACGGAGAAGCGGCGGGCCGAGATTCGCGAGGAGCGCAAGCGGCGCGCCGTGCCCTTCAAACAGTGGTGGGCCCAGGAGAAGCAGCAGGTCGCGGCCCGGGAGAACATGGACCCGGCCGTGCTCACCATGTGGCGAACCTCGATGGAGCTCTCGCCGGACTACGGCGCCGAGCTGCGCGCGTTCTGGGACCTTCCCGAAGACTTCGAGTTCTAGGAGAAGCGACGTGGCGGACTTTCTCAAGGCCGACATCGAGAAGCTGATGGATGGCGTGCTGCCCTGGCCGGCGGTCCAGGACATGCTGAAGAGCCCCAAGGATCCCAACCGCTTCGACAAGTACGTCGAGATCGTGCAGGGCCGGGTGGACTGGAAGGAGCGGATCCTGCTGCCCCTGACGCCGGCGCTCTTCATCGTCGCCAAGGACGGCGAGCGGATCGTGAAGTGCCGCTGCGGGCACGAGTTCGGCGACTACCGCGTCAACTGGAAGCTCGCGTCGCTGATCCACGTGCGCGACGACGAGGCCTCCATCGCGGAGATCTACAAGGGCCGCGAGCTGCCCGACCCGGGCTGGGTGCAGATCCGCGAGTACGTCTGCCCGGGCTGCGGCACCCAGCTCGAGGTGGAGGCCGTACCGCGCGGCTGCCCGCCGGACTTCGAGTTCCTGCCGGACCTCGACACCTTCTACCGCGACTGGCTGGGCCGGCCGCTGCCCGACGCGTGCGAGTACGCGGACAAGACGCTCGACGCGATCCGCGACTGGTCCCGGTGATGCGCGCATGAGTCGCGTCCTCGAAGACCTCCTCGTCCTGGACCTGACCACCGAGTTCTGGTCGGGCCTGGCCTCCGCCATGCTGGGCGACTTCGGCGCCCGCGTGATCCGCGTGGAGAGCCTGGCGGCCGGCGAGGGCGGCGACGCGAATCGCGACGGCCAACACCCGCCCACGGACTGGAACTACCTGGCCGATCTCGCGCAACGCAACAAGCGGGGGCTCGCCGTCGACCTGGGCGAGGAGGCCGGCCGGGAGATCCTCAGGGCCCTGGCGGCCCGGGCCGACGTCTTCCTCACCGACCTGCCCGCCGCGCGTCTCGCCGAGCTGGGCTGCGACTACTCCGCGCTCTCGGCGGCCAGGCCGGACCTGGTCTACGCGCGGGGCTCGGGCTTCGGACCGCGAGGCCCCGATCGCGACCTGCCGGCCCTCGACGAGCTGGCCGCCGCGCGCACGGGCATGATGCCGATCCTGCCTCAACCCGGGCAGCCGCCCGTCTACACGGGCTCGGGACAGATGTACACCACCGTGATGCTGGCGCTCGGCATCCTGATCGCCCTCCACCACCGGGCCGACACCGGTGAGGGACAGGAGGTCGACGCGTCGCTCTTCGCCGGGAACATGTACGGCGCCAGCCTCGACCTCCAGGCCTACCTGGCCATGGGGGGGGAGCGCTTCCTGCAACCCGAGTCGCGTCTGGACAAGGGCAACCCCATGAGCGGCACGGTCTATCCCAGCCGGGATGGCCGCTGGGTGACGCTCACCATGCCCGACACCGACCGCTGGTGGCCGAGCTTCGCCGAGGTGGTGGGGCTCGACGTCGCCGACCCGCGCTTCGACGACCACGAGAAGCGCTGCGGCGAGCATCGGCTGGAGATGATGCGCGTGCTCGAAGCGGCTTTCCGGAAGCACCCCGGCGCCCACTGGCGCCAGCGCTTCGACGAGAAGCAGCTCTCCGCGGATGTCATCGAAGCGTACTCGTACCCGGCCGGGGACGAGCAGGCCCACCGAAACCGCTACCTCGTGGACCTCGAGCATCCCAGTCTGGGCCCGCTCAAGAGCCTGGGCTTTCCGATCCACATGAGCGACGGCACGGCGCGGCTCGACCGGCTCGCGCCCTGCCGGGGCCAGCATTCGGCCGAGATCCTTCAGGAGCTGCTCGAATATCCGGACGAGAAGATCTTCGAGCTCGAGGCCGAGGGCGTGATCGCCTGAGCGATCGCGATGCGGGGAGCGAAGCCGTGGCCAAGGCACTGAAGGGAGTCCGGGTCATCGACCTCACGGTCTGGTTCCAGGGGCCGGTCTGCTCCCAGCACCTGGCCGACTTCGGCGCCGAGGTCATCAAGGTGGAGCGGCCGGTGCACGGCGACCAGGGGCGGGGCGTGCGCAGCATCAAGGCGCTGCCCGTCGGCGACTGGAACCAGTACTTTCTCGTCATCAACCGCAACAAGAAGAGCATGGCGCTGGACCTGAAGCGCCAGGAGGGCCGCGACATCCTCTACCGCCTGGTGGAGAAGTCGGACGTCTTCCTCTCCAACCTGGCCATGGAGAACCTGGCCGCCTGGGATCTCGGCTACGAGAAGCTCTCCGAAATCAATCCGCGCCTGGTCTACGCCACCAACACCGGCTACGGCCACCGCGGCGCCGTGAGCAAGCCCTCCTTCGACATGACGGTCCAGGCCCTGACCGGCCTGATGGCACGCCTGGGCGAGCCGGGGGAGCCCCCCATCTACCTGGGGATGGGCTCCGGAGACGCCCATGGGGGGCTCATGTCGGCGCTCGGAATCATGCTGGCCCTGCACCAGCGTCGGCGGACCGGCCGGGGCCAGTACGTGGACGCGTCGCTCTACGGCGCCCAGCTCTTCCTGGGCGCGCCGACCCTCCAGGCCTTCCTCGCCACCGGCGACGAGCGCTACTCCGAGCAGCAGGCGCGCACGGCCGCGCCCAATCCCCTCTGGAACCGCTACCGCGCGCGGGACCAGTGGCTGTTCCTGTGCCTGGAGAACGACGACGCGCGCTTTGCGACGCTGTGCGAGAGCCTCGATCGCTCCGATCTGGCCGGCGACCCGCACTTCGCCAGCGCCGAGAAGCGCCGGAAGAACGGCCCCGAGCTGGTGGCGGCGCTGGACGCGATCCTGGCCGGGCGCGACGCTGCCGAGTGGATGCAGCGCTGGCGCCCCCTGGGCATCGCGGCGAGCCCGATCCAGAACCTGGAGGATGTCGCGGAGGATCCCCAGGCGTGGGAGAACGAGTACTTCGTCAAGACCCACTGCGACGAGGTGAACCGCGAGGTCTCGGTCCGGGGCCTGCCCATCACCCTCGGCAAGACACCCGGAAGCGTCGAGACCCTGGGGCCCGAGCTGGGCCAGGACACCGAGCTGATCCTCGCCGACACCCTGGGCTACTCCTGGGACGAGATCGGCGAGCTGAAGTCCAAGGGAGCAATCCCCTGACGACGGACGCGCACAGCCGGAACACCGGGCCGCTCGAGGGCCTGCGCGTCCTCGAGATGTCCACGATGCTGGCCGGTCCCTACGCCGCGACCCTGCTCGGGGATCTCGGCGCGGACGTCATCAAGATCGAATCTTTCTACGGCGACGAGAGCCGTCACCTCGGACCCGAGCGCGACGGCGAGCGCTCGGCCTTCCTCAGCCTGAACCGCAACAAGCGCGCCATCGTCCTGGACCTCCGGCGTTCCGACGCCCGGGAGGTCTTCGCTCGCCTGGTCGCCACGGCGGACGTCCTGATCACGAACATTCGCGAGCCGGCGCTCTCGAAGCTCGGGCTCGACTACGATCAGGTGCGCCGGCACCGGGAGGACATCGTCTGGATCGGCGTGACGGCCTTCGGGGCGGACGGCCCCTACGCCGGCCGGCCCGGGATCGACTTCCTGATCCAGGGCTACGCGGGGCTGCTCGCTCTGAACGGCGAGCCCGACGGCCCGCCCGTGCGGGTCACGGTGCCCCTGATCGACACGCTCACGTCGGTGCTCGCGTGCACCGCGGCGTTGGCCGCCCTCCGCAAGCGCACCGAAACCGGCGAGGGCCAGCGCATCGACATCTCGCTCCTCGACGCCCTCGTCCACGCCCAGGCCGCCGGCCTGGGCAGCTACTTGGTCACCGGCGAGGAGACGCCGAGGACCGGGAACCGCAGCCTCTACTTCGCGCCGTCGGGGATCTACCCCACGAAGGACGGCAGGCAGGTCGTCATCACGTGCCCGTCCGAGCGCTTCTTCGCCAAGCTCTGCGAGGCCCTCGAGGTGGACTGGGTGAGCGACCCGCGCTTCGCGACCATCGACCGGCGGCTCGACAACGAGGACGCGCTCGACCGCCGGATCGGGGAGCGCTGCCAGGAGTTCAGCCGCGACGAGCTGATGGAGCGCCTGATCGCCGCGGACGTGTTGACCGCGCCGCTCAACGAGGTGCGCGAGGTCGCCCTGGACCCGCAGATCCGCCACAACCGCATGATCGTCACCACCGAGCACGCGACGCTCGGGTCGCTGACCGTCACCGGCGTGCCGATCCATTTCCACGGCACGCCCGGCAGCGTGCGCCGGCCGCCTCCGCTCCAGGGGCAGCACACGGCGGAGATCCTCGCCGAGCTGGGCTACGGCGACGACGCGATCGCCGCGCTCGTGAAGGATTCAGCCGCGGCGACGTACGCCGAGATCGAGCGCGCGAAGAAGCGCTGAGCCCGCCGCAGAATCAGGAGCGGGGATCCGGACCCACGCGGATGATGCGCTTGCCCCGGTTCTCGCCCGCCAGCAGGCCGATCAGCCCCCGCGGCGCGTTCTCGAGTCCATCGATCACGTCTTCGACCACCTTCAGGCGGCCGTCGGCGACCCAGGCCGACAGGTCGCGCTCCGCGTCGGCATCGCGGTCGGCGAAGTCCATCACGATGAAGCCTTCCATCCGCAGCCGCTTGACCACCAGCAGGCCGGGGACGCCGATCGGACCGGTGAGGGCGCCGCCGTCGTACATGGACACGGCGCCGCAGCACGCGATCCGGCCGCGCTGGTTCATCGCGAAGAGTGCCGCCTGGAGGATGTCGCCGCCGACGTTGTCGAAGTAGACGTCGACGCCGCGGGGACAGTGCTCTCCCAGCGCCGCCGGGAGGGCGTCTCCCTTGTAGTCGATGCAGGCGTCGAAGCCGAGCTCGGCGACGACCCATGCGCACTTCTCCGGCCCACCGGCAACGCCCACGACCCGGGCTCCCCGGATCCTGCCGATCTGCCCCACGAGGGACCCCACCGATCCGGCCGCGGCCGACACGAGGAGCGTCTCCCCGGGCTCGATCCCGGCGACGTTCAGAAGGCCGTGGTAGGCGGTCTTGCCCGCAATGCCCAGGACCGACAGCAGGTGCGTCAGGGGCCGGACCTTCGCAGCGCGTTGCACCGCGCCGGCGTCCAGCGCGGCGTACTCCTGCCAACCCGCCTCGCCCAGGACCAGGTCGCCCGGCTGGTGGTCGGGCGCGTTCGATTCCACCACCTCGCACAGCGCGTAGCCGTGCATCACGTCGCCTGGATTCACGGCGGCGCGGTAGGTGGGCCCCTGCATCCAGGCCCGGTTGGCGGCGTCCTGCGACAGCAGGATGGTGCGAACCAGGACCTGGGCGTCGCCGGGCACGGGCATCGGGCCCTGGCGAAGCTCGAAGTGGGACTCCTTCAGCTTCCCGGTCGGGCGCTCGACCAGCACGATCTGGGTGTTGTCGGCCATGAGCAAACGCCTCTCCTTTGTGTGAGACAGCCCGCGACGTCATCGTGGGTGCAGAGATTGCGGCCCCGCGGCCGGTCGGCGAGATCTCGTCCTCGGGCGACTTGTAACAGGCGGGAGGTGGGCGCGCCAATCGGGTGTCGTATCCTCTTGCCGTGTCCGTGCGCCCCCCCGATCCGGAGCGTCGCCTGCCCCGGCCGATCGCGCGGGTGGCCGTCCGGGCGCTGATCGCGTCGTCCGGCGTGGCGTTGGGCGCGTGCGGCGACGGCGAGTGGGAGGCGACGGCGGCGCGCCGCTTCGAGGAGCTGCGTCGCTTCGACGCCCCGGCGGCGCGGCAGGGCGTCGCCGTCGGCGCGAGCCACTTCTACGCCATCGGCAATCGCGTGATCACGAAGCACGACGCGCGCAGTGGCCGGCAGGTCGACGAGTGGAAAGGCTCCGAGGGCGGGCCCGTCATCCACCTGAACAGCGGCGTCGTCCTCGACGGGAAGCTCTACTGCGCCCACTCCAACTATCCCGCGGTGCCGATGGCGAGCTCCATCGAGATCTTCGACGCCGGGACGCTCGAGCACCGGGGCTCCCGAAGCTTGGGCATCGCTGCGGGCTCCGCCACCTGGATCGACCGGCGCGACGACCGCTGGTGGGTCGCCTTCGCACACTACGCCGGACGCGGGGGCGAGCCCGGCAAGGGCCCGGAGTGGACCACGCTCGTGGCGTTCGATGAAGGCTGGCGTCGCATCGCCGCCTACACGTACCCGCCGGAGCTGGTGGCGCGCTTCGCCGGGCGCAGCAACTCGGGCGGCACCTGGGGGGGCGACGGGCTGCTCTATCTGACGGGGCACGACGCGCCCGAGGTCTACGTGCTGCGGCTCCCGCGGTCGGGCTCGGTGCTCGAGCTCGTCGAGATCCTGCCCGCGCCGATCGCCGGTCAGGGGATCGCCTGGGACCGCAGTGAGCCGGGCGTGCTCTACGGCATCGTGAGACGCGACGGCCGGGTGATCGTCTCCCGCCTCGTGTCGTCCGGGGCAGGCTAGCTCTCGCCTTCGTACTCCCGCACGAGCTTGTCGCGCATCTGCCTCTCCTTCGCGCGGATGTTCCAGAAGCGCGGCGTTCGCTTCTCCGAGAAGGCCGCGCCCCCTTCCTTGCCTTCCGGATTGTCGAACCAGTCGGGGTAGAACTGGCTCGAGATGACGCCCATCTCGGCGTAGCCGTCCATCTCCTGGTCGAAGGCGGCTTTGAGGATCTCCAGACAGCCGGGGCTGACCCGGAGCAGCTCTTCGCACCAGCGGTCGACCTCCGCCTCCAGCTGCTCCAGCGGGACGACCTCGTTCACCAGACCCATCTCGCGGGCCTGCTCCGCCGAGTAGCGGCGGCAGAGCATCCACATCTCGCGGGCCCGCTTCGCCCCGACCACCTTCGTGAGGTAGGGGACGAAGAAGCCGTCGGCGGGGCTGGAGACCTTCGGCCCGGCCTGCCCGAACTTCGCGTTGTCGGCGGCGATGGTGAAGTCGCAGCAGTAGGCCATGTGATTGTGGCCGCCGAGG
Source organism: Myxococcales bacterium (assembly GCA_029863845.1). Taxonomy (GTDB): domain Bacteria; phylum Myxococcota_A; class UBA9160; order UBA9160; family SMWR01; genus JACZXC01. The sequence continues at coordinate 11,851 of JAOTUO010000019.1, read as the reverse complement.
CAATAGCCCTGCACCGCGGCGATGACCGGCTTGCGCGAGATCCGGATCAGGCGGTTGTGGGGATAGCGGTTGTAGAACGCCTCGCGCAGCCCCCACTTCTCCCACTCGACGTCGCCGCCGACCCCGAAGTGCTTTCCGATCCCGGCGACGACGATCGCCCCGATCGAGGTGTCGTGGTTTGCGTCGTAGAAGGCGCGGAACATCTCGTCGACCGTGGAGAGCGTCATCGTGTTGTACGTGTCCGGCTTGTTGAAGGAGACGCGGGCGATGCCCCCTTCCAGCTCCGAGTGGGACTTCTTCTCGTAGACGATCTCGGCGAAGTCGAGTCCGTCGCCTGCCACGCTCACCCAGTCGGTCCAGCCCATGGTTCCTTCCTCCCGGTGCGCGCGAGATTACTGGCATCCGGGGGACCGGGCTAGCAACTTCCGAAAACGGCCCCGGGGATCTTTCCGGCCGGCAATCCGGCAGGGTGAAATCCGCGAAGCCGTCCTCGGGAACGTGCCCGCCGTCGGGCGGGGCGCACCGGGCGGCTCCCGGCGATCGGTGAAATGCCATTCCAAACGGGTATGATTCGTCGCGATGAAGCCGGCCCCCTTCGAGTACGTGGCCCCCACGACGGTGGAGGAGGCGGTTTCGTCCCTGAGTGGGTGCGACGGCGAGGCCAAGCTGCTCGCGGGCGGCCAGAGCCTGATGCCGCTGCTCAACATGCGGCTGGCTCGGCCGGACCTGGTGGTCGACCTCGGCCGTGTCGCGGCCCTCGACTACATCCGCGAGAGCGACGGCCGGCTGGCGATCGGCGCCATGACCAGCAAGCGGAGCGTGGAGCGGTCGGGGCTCGTCGCGAGCCGACAGCCGCTGCTGCACGCGGCCACGGTCCTCGTTGCCCACCCGCAGATCCGCAACCGCGGCACGGTCGGCGGCTCCATGGCCCAGGCCGATCCCGCGGCCGAGTATCCCGCCATGGCCGTGGCGCTGGATGCGGAGCTGCGGGTGGTGGGCCCCGACGGCGAGCGCAGCATCAATGCCGAGGACTTCTTCGTCACCTACCTCACCACGGCCCTCCAGCCGGCGGAGGTGCTCACCGAGATCCGTGTCCCGGTGCTGGCCCCGGGCAGCGGCTGGGCCTTCACGGAGGTCGCGCGGCGGCACGGTGACTTTGCGATGGCCGGCGCGGCCGTCACCGTGACGCTCGATGCCGGAGGCCACTGCGCCGACGCGAAGATCGTGCTCTTCGGCGTCGGTCCCGTACCGGTCCGGCCGCGCGGGGCGGAGCAGGCCGTCAACGGCGAGCGGCCCGGTGAGGACCTCTATCGCCAGGCGGGGCGCAAGGCGAGCGAGGAGATCGACGAGCCCCTGTCGGACGTGCATGCCTCGGCGGAGTACCGCCGGCACCTGGCGGGGGTGATGGTGCGGCGCGGACTCGCCGAGGCGGTGGCTCGGGCGGCGGCCGCTCGGGGGGATGCCTGAGGTGGCCGCGGCGCGGAAGATTCGCTTGAAGGTCAACGGCGTGGCCCACGAGGCGCTCGTCGAGCCGCGCACGACGCTGGCCGACTTCCTGCGCGGCGGGCTGGCGCTGACCGGCACCCACGTTGGTTGTGAGCACGGCGTGTGCGGCGCCTGCGCGGTGCTGGTGGACGGCACGGCGGTGCGCTCGTGCCTGATGCTGGCCGTGCAGGCCGACGGCGCGGAACTCATGACGGTGGAGGGGCTGGCGGAGTCCGACGGCAAGCTCCACCCGATCCAGGAGGCCTTCGTCGAGGAGCACGGCCTGCAGTGCGGCTTCTGCACGCCGGGCTTCCTGATCGCGATCTACGAGCTTCTGGAGAGCGACCCGAGCCCCAGCGAAGAGGCGATCCGGGACGTGCTCGGCGGCCAGATGTGCCGCTGCACCGGCTACCAGAGCATTCTGCGCGCCGTCCATTCGGCGGCGGCCAAGCTCGGCGCGGCGCGCTCGGCGAGCGCCACCCCGGGCGCCTAGCCGCGGGCGGGGAAGGGAAGGGCAAAGGTGGCGGTCGAAATTCCCAAGCGGCTCGAAGATCTCCCGACCAGCGCTCGGCGCTGGGTGGGTCGCCACGTCCAGCGCCGGGAAGACGCGGCGCTTCTCACCGGCCGCACCGAGTTCATCGACGACGTCGTCCTGCCGCGCATGCTCCACTGCGCGATCCTGCGCAGCCCCTTCGCCCACGCCCGCGTCGTGAAGGTCGACACCCGCGAGGCGGAGTCCCTGCCCGGCGTGGTGGCGGTGGTGACCGGAGAGGACGCCCTGCGCTGGAGCCATCCCGCCATCACCGCCCCGGACGGCTGGGGCACCCACTGCATCGCCGCCCAGAAGGTGCGCTACGTGGGCGAGCCGGTGGCGGCCGTCGCGGCCACCAGCCGCTACGAAGCCGAGGACGCCCTCGAGCGGATCACGGTCGATTACGACCCGCTCGAGGTCGTGGCCGATCCCTTCCGGGCCATGGAGGAGAGCAGCCCCCTCGTGATCGAGGAGAAGGGCACCAACGTGATGCTGCAGCGCGTCTTCACGTGGGGCGAGGTGGACAGGGCCTTCGCCGACGCCGCGCACGTCTTCACGGAGAAGTTCCGTTGGAACCGCGTCGGGGCCAACCCCACCGAGACCTTCGGCGCCGTCTGCGAGTGGGACCCCATGAGTCTCGACCTCACGGTCCGCGGCAGCATCCAGTCCGCCTCCCACTTCGGCCTGGGTCGCGCCGCCACCTTCGGGCTGCCCTCCAACAAGGTGAACGTGAAGAGCCATCCCCACGGCGGCAGCTTCGGCGGCAAGGGCGGGACCCGCGGCACCGACATCGCCTGCATGCTCTCGCGCAAGGCGGGCGGGCGGCCCGTCAAGTGGATCGAGGACCGCATGGAGTACCTCGTCTCCGGCGGCAGCCAGGCCTGGGACCGACACTATATAGCGTCGATTGCGGTGGACGGCGACGGCCGGGTGACGGGCCTCGACGTGAAGCTCGTGGACGACCTCGGCGCCACCGGCGAGGGCTACGGCGCCATCAGCGCCGCCAAGCCGCTGGCCGCCTTCACGGGGCCCTACACCATTCCGGTGGCCCGCTACGACCTCACGCTGGTGGCGACCAACAAGCTGCCGGCCAGCCCCTACCGGGGGATGGGCCCGCCGCCGCACTTCTTCGTGCTCGAGCAGCTGATGGACATCGCCGCCCGCGGCCTCGACATCGACCCGGCGGAATTCCGGCGCCGCAACTTCATCCCCTCGGATCGCTTCCCCTACACGATCCCCAGCGGCAACGAGTACGACAGCGGCAGCTACGAGGAGGTGCTCGACAAGGCGCTCGACCTGGCGGGCTACGCGGAGCTGCGCCGGCAGCAGGCCGCGGCCCGCGAGCAGGGAAGGATCGTGGGCATCGGCGTGGCCAGCGCCATCGAGCCCGGCGTCTTCGACTGGAACGCCTACGCGGTCGTGGGGATGCAGGGGACCGGCGTGCCCGAGGGCGCCACCGTGAGCATCGACGTCCTGGGCATGATCACGGTGCGGGTGGGCTTCGCCATGGAAGGGCAGGGGCAGTACACGCTGGTGAGCCAGCTGGTGGCCGACTACTTCGGCGTGGAGATGGACGCCGTCCGCGTGGTGCAGCTCGACACCCAGTCGGCGCCCCCCTCCTTCGGCCCCGGCGGCAGCCGCCTGGGGGTGGCGATCACCGGCGCGGTGCTCGGCGCCTGCGAGCGCATCCGCGAGAAGATGTGCGCGGTGACGGCCCGGCTGATGCAGACCGAGCCGGCCAACATCGAGCTGCGCGACGGCAAGTTCACGGTCAAGGGGATGCCCGGCGCCGAGATGAGCGTGCCCGAGGTGGCGGGCACCATGCTCGCCCGCAGCGACCTGCTGCCGCCGGACGTCGACCCGCGTCCCGAGGCCACCCACGTGTGGACCGCCCCCGGCCGCGCGCCGGCGGACGAGGAGGGACGCGCCAAGAGCTACCTCACCGCGGCCCAGGCGGTGCACGTGGTGGGGGTGGAGATCGACCCCGACACCGGCTTCGTGGAGATCTTCAAGTACGTCGTGTGCGACGACTGCGGCACGCGCCTCAACCCCGCGGTGGTGGAGGGGCAGACCGAGGGCAGCGTGGCCCAGGGGGTGGGGGTGGCGCTCTACGAGGAGTACGTCTACGACGAGGAAGCGCAGCCGCTCACCACCACGTTCATGGACTACCTGATCCCCACGGTCAACGAGGTGCCCGCCATGGAGAAGGTGGCGGTGGTGACGCCTTCGCCCTTCACACCGCTGGGCGCCAAGGGGTGCGGCGAGGGGGCGATCCACACCACGCCGGCGGCGGTGATGTGCGCGGTCAACGATGCGCTCGTGCCGCTGGGCGTTCTGGCGCGGGAGGTGCCGGCGGCCCCGAAGCGCCTCTGGAAGCTGATTCGCGCAGCCCGGGACTGATCACGGGCCGCAGCACCACGGATGGAGGAAAGACGCGTGGCGAACCAAGACCCTTTCGTGGCGCTCTCCGAGTGCCATTTCATGAACCCGGGCACCATGGCCGAGATCACCTACTACCCCAACACGCAGCGCTGGTGGGCCAGCGTGGACGGCGTCATGCGCGCCTGGTCCGGTCGCGACCTCTCGGGCGAGTGGCCCCACCCGATCGCCGAAGAGCTGATCAAGTACATGGACGCGGCCGGCGTCGACGTGTGCTTCTGCCTGCGCGAGGGCATGATGGACATCAGCGGCGGCACCGTCGCCATGTCGACCAACCAGTTCATGCTGAACCAGATCGAGCCCTATCCCGATCGCATGTACCTGGAGTGCATGGTGGGGCCGATCCTGAAGCGCGGCATGGAGAACGCCCTCTGGGAGCTCGAGTACCTGGTCAAGGAGCGCAACGCCAAGCTCTGCAAGGTGTACCAGCCGGAGGACCTCGCGCCGCTGGACGACAAGCGCATGTGGCCCTTCTACGAGAAGGCCTGCGAGCTCGACATCAGCCTCACGATCCACACCGGCATGTCCTACGTGGTCCCGCAGCCGAGCTTCCACACCCACCCCGACACCCTCGATCGGGTGCTGCTCGACTTCCCGGAGCTCCGGATCATCGCCTACCACATGGGCTGGCCCCACACCGAGGAGCTGATCGGGCTCGCAGGCAAGCACCAGAACCTCTACCTCAGCATGTCGGGCATCGTCGGCTGGTACCAGCGCGCGCCCTACCGCGGCTACCACGCCATCGGGACGGCGCTCCAGTGGGTGGACCCCAGCAAGATCGTGATGGGGCTGGATCTCCCCTTCGACGACACCCAGCGCGTGGTGGACTGGGTGCGCAACCTCCAGATCCCCGACGAGCTTCGCAAGAACTACGGCTATCCGGAGATCACCGACGACATGCGCGCGGGCTTCCTGGGCAAGAACCTGGCGCGGCTGGCGAAGATCGATCCCAAGAAGCGGATCCAGTAGGCGGCGGCCGGCTCCCGTGGCGGGACAGGCCTGCATCGTCGGGATCGGCGAGACGGACTACTGCCGCAAGCCGGGCTCCGGCATGAGCCAGCTCGGCCTCCAGCTCACGGCCGCCGTCCGGGCCATCCGCGAGGCGGGGCTCGAGCCCGCCGAGATCGACGGCATCATGCCCTTTCCCAACCTGGGAAGGGCGGAGGAGTTCGCGGCCAACCTCGGCTGCGAGAACCTGCGCTTCGCGGCCACCGTCCACATGGGCGGTGCGGCGCCGGCCGCGTCGCTCCAGGCCGCCGCTGCGGCCGTGACGAGCGGGATGGCGAGCCACGTGCTGCTGCCGGCCGGCTGGAACGGCTACTCCGGCGCCCGCGTCCGCCAGACCGTTGCCCAGGACCTCGCCTCGATCCCGGGCGGGGCCATCGCGCGCGACTACTACCTGCCCTTCGGCTTCACGGCGCCGCCCCAGTGGTACTCGGTGATCGCGCGCCGCCACATGCACGAGTTCGGCACGAAGCCCGAGCAGCTCGGCGCCATCGCGGTGACGATGCGCAAGCACGCCCAGCTCAATCCCAGGGCGGTGATGCACGGCAAGCCCATGACCCTCGACGACTACCTGGCCTCGCCGATGCTCGCGGATCCCTACCGCTTCTTCGATTGCTGCCTGGAGACCGACGGGGCGGCGGCCGTGGTGGTGACCAGCGCCGAGCGGGCGCGGGATCTGCCGGGCAAGCCGATCGCGATCCTGAGCGGCGCGTGCGGACAGCCCTACCCGGCGGACGAGATCACCAACCGCGAGGACATCTTCCGGACCGGGCTCACGATCGCGGCCCCCGAGGCCTTCGCCAAGGCGGGCATCACGCCGGGCGACGTCGACTTCGCCATGATCTACGACTGCTTCACCTTCGAGGTGCTCCAGCAGCTGGAAGAGGTGGGCTTCTGCAAGCGCGGCGAGGGGGGGAGCTTCGTCGAGGGCGGACGCATCGAGCTGGGCGGCGAGCTGCCCGTCAACACCCACGGCGGCCTGCTCTCGGAGGCCCACGTGCTGGGCATGAGCCACATCGTCGAGGCGGTGCGCCAGCTGCGCGGCGAGGCCGAGGGGCGCCAGGTGGAGAACGCGGAGATCGGCATCGTGACCGGCTGGGGCGACTTCGGCGACGGCAGCATCGCCATCCTGCGGCGCTAGCCGGTGGGACCGAAGCGGAGATCGAGATGAGCGAAGCGAGCGCGTACACGAAGCCCCTCCCCGAGCTCGAAGGCCACGCCCGGGAGTTCTACGGCTTCTGCAAGCAGCGCGAGCTGCGCTTCCAGCGCTGCACGAAGTGCCGGGCCTGGCGCCACGTGCCGCGGGAGATGTGTGCCGGGTGCGGCTCCACGGAGTGGGAGTGGGCGCGCGCGAGCGGTCGCGGGAGCGTATTCACGTGGACGGTCGTCGGCCGGGCCCTGCACCCCGCCTTCCAGGAAGACACGCCCTACGCCCCCGTCGTGGTCGAGATGGAAGAGGGCGTGCGCCTGCTCAGCCAGGTCGTCGATTGCCCGCCCGAGGCGCTCGAGATCGGCATGCCCGTCGAGGTCGTCTTCGACGACGTGACCGACGAGGTCACGCTGCCGAAGTTCCGGCGGGCGCCGGCCTGAAACCAGCCATTCGGTATTGGAGGGAACCCGTGGAGCTACCCCTCACCATCCGCTACGAGACGAAGGGTCGCGTCGCCGTCGTCACCATCGACCGGCCCGACGCCATGAACGCATTGACCAAGGAGATGCTGGGCGCGCTGGACGCGGCCTTCGAGGCGTTCGAGGGCGACGACGACCTGTGGGTGGCGATCCTGACCGCCGCCGGCGACCGCGCCTTCTGCACGGGGATGGACCTGAAGGAGGCGATTCCGCTCCTCACCTCCGGCGACGAGCTGGGTTACGAGGACCACACCAAGCGGCAGTTCTCGGACGTCTTCAAGCCCATCATCGCGGCCGTGAACGGCCACTGCATCGCCGGCGGCATGGAGATGCTGGCCGGAACCGACCTGCGCGTGGCGGCGGAGCACGCGACCTTCGGCCTGGGCGAGGTGCGCTGGGGGCTGGTGCCCGCCGGCGGCTCGCACATCCGCTTCCCGCGCCAGATCCCCTGGGCGCTGGCCATGGAGCTGCTGCTGACCGGCGACCCCATCGACGCGCGCCGCGCCTACGAGATCGGCCTCGTGAACCGCGTGGTCCCGGCCGACGAACTGATGCCGACGGCGCTGAAGCTGGCGGACCGGATCTGCAAGAACGGCCCGCTGGCGGTGCGCACCTCCAAGCAGATCGCCGTGCGCGCGCTGGGGCTCGAGGCCGGCTTCGTCCTCGAGAAGGCCCTGGCCGCGAAGGTCTTCGCCTCCGACGACGCTGCGGAGGGCCCGCGCGCCTTTGCCGAGAAGCGCAAGCCCCGTTTCACCGGCCGCTGACGGGCGTGCGGTCGGTCTAGGGGCGTCGGGCGATGAAGCGGCCCTGCGCCACCTTGCCCGCGTGGGCCATGTCCCGGATGAACTCCATCTCGCCGGTCAGCGCGCCCGCGGCCTCCAGGTTGAAGTCGAGGATGCTGAGCGCGTCGTAGGTGAGCTGCATGTCGAACATCTGGAGGTAGAGGTCCATGTGGGGGGCGAAGCGGCCCGTATCCTCGGACGCCAGCACCTCGCATCCGCTCTTCTCGAGCAGGTTCCGGTAGCCGCCGATGTCCTCGACGTTCGGGAACTTCATGAAGCGCATGAAGCGCGCCGCCTCGGCGTCGTCGAGGCCCGCCGGCCCCTCCACCCAGTCGGTGAACGCGATGGTGCCCCCCGGGCGGACGATGCGCACGGCCTCGCTGATGAGCCGCGGCTTGTCCACGACGTAGCACCAGGCGTCCTCGCCCCACACGAAGTCCGCCTCCGAATCGGGAAGGCCGCTGTGACACGCGTCGCCGATGACGAAGCGGACCTGGTCGGAGAGGCCCTCCCGCTCGCAGCGGGAGCGTCCGCGCGAGACCACGGTCTTCGTGGCGTCCACTCCCGTCATCGCGGCGACGCCGCGAAAGCGCACCAGGAAGCGCATCCCCGCGCCGTTGCAGCAGCAGAGGTCCACGCCGCTCTGGCCTGCGGCGATCCCGGCCCGCTCGGCCAGGTCCATCGACGCCTTGAAGCCGCCGATGTGGATCTGCTGGCCCATCACCAGCTCCCAGAGATCGCCTTCCGCGCCGTCGTAGACGGCCGTCACGTCCTCGAGACCGATCGTCGCCACGCTCTTCATGCGAGTCCCCTCGTTCACGAGAATCGGGAAGTTCGCCCGCAGCCCCGCCGGGAGGTATGACCGAAGTCATACCGTCGCCGGGCGGAGCTGCGAACGCACCGCGAGGAGGGCCTCGCGTCGATGCCGTGCCGTGGCGAAAGGTCGGCTCGCGATTCGCCTGGCGCGCTCAGCGTCGGTACAGCCGGGCGACCCGCTCGTGGTCTCGCAGCACCCACGCCTCGCCCCACTCGGCGCCGCGAACGTCGAGCTCCGAGCGCACCGGGGCCGCACCCTCGCGCCGGGTCTGCAAGCGCCGCGAATAGGGCCACGCCACCGGCCGGCCGTCCCGCAGCAGCAGGATCCCCGGCGCGTCGGCGGCGTCGCCGTCGCGCCAGCGCGCGAGCACCCGACCCGAAGTCACCCCGGCGTCCACCAACGCGAGCCGGCTCTCGCGCTCCGGGACCTCCGCCACCTGGAAGCTGCCGATGCCGTGGAACTTCAGGGCGTCATCCAGCAGCCCCCACGGCTTCCACATGCCCCGCAGCAGCGCAGGGACCAGCGCCAGCGTGCGCCACCCGATGCTCGCCAGCACGCCGAGGTCCGTCCAGCGCGGCCGCTCCGGGAACCACCCGCGCATCCGCGCCGGCGCCCCCGCCGACAGCAGCGACGGGAGCGCGCGAAGCGCCGCCCGCCCGTCGGCCTCCGCCAGCAAGCTGCCACCGACCAGCGCGCTCCCCCGACGGTGCGCGACCAGGCGCAGCCGTGTCAGCGGCACCGGGAAGGCCGTGATCTCGAAGAGGCATTCCCCCGACTCCAGCACCAGCGTGCCGTTGCGCCAGGTGCCGTCGAAGGCGTAGTAGAGGATCCGCGGGTCCGGCACCCCCACCGCTTTCCCGGACGCGTCCATCCCGAATCGCTGCACGCCCCAGGCGACGACGCGCTCGCCGTCCTGCTCCAGGATCCCGACGTCGATGGACAGGCTCGCCAGCCCGATCTGGTCGAAGCTCGGCACGATCGAGGGCGCGTGCACCGCCAGCTGCGCGACGCGGAAGCGCTCCGGCAGCGGCCCCGGCTCGCTCGCGACGCGCGGGATCTCCAGCGCCTCGTCGAACGCGTGCTCCGCTTTCCCGACGCGGTACGTGCCCAGCAGCCGCAGCGACCGCGCCTCCTCCGCCAGCACGTGCAGCTGGCTTCCGTCCGGGCAGATCGGCGCGTTGGCGGAACGGATCCGTACTGGCCGCGTCACCCCGCCCTCGGTGTGCAGCACCCGCACGCCCACGGCGTCCCCCGGACCCACCGGCCCCCCGGCCGCGCCCCAAGGACCGGAAACCTGAAGCCGTACGCCGTCGGGCTCGGGCTTCGCGACCGCCACGTCGGCGGCGGCCGCGTACGGCACGTACACGACCGCTCCGCTCGCGGACGCGGTCGCGAGCCCGTGGCGGCCCAGGGCCACCGACGCGCCGAGGCTGCACGGCATCCCCGGCTGCCGCGTGTCGTAGCGCCCGTTCACCGTGCCGTCGCGCCCCAGACAGGTGATCTGCCCGTCTCCGCCCGGCACGTAGAGCTGCTCCCCGACGGCCACCGAGCCCCGGATCGTCTCCCCCAGCCAGCGCGTCCACCGCGGCGCGCCCGTCCACAGCTCGAGCGCGTACACCACGCCGTCCGCCGAACCGATCACCACCTGATCGGCGTCCACCGCGGCCGACGCGTACACCGGACCGCCCGTCCGCGCGCGCCACACCACGCGTCCGCTCGCGGCGTCCACCGCCGTCACGTGGTGATCGAAGCTGCCCACGATCACCAGCCCGTCCGCGACCGCTGGGGAAGACGCGATGAAGTTGCCGAGGTTGCGGCGCCAGCGGACCCGCCCCGACCCGAGCTCGAGGGCGTAGAGGCAGCCGTCGAAGGACGGTACGAAGACGAGGTCGTCGTCGAACGCCGGCGCGCCCCAGATGTGCAGGCCCGTCGGCGTGGCCCACCGCACGCCTGCGAAGGGCTCGATGGCGTACATATAGAAGTCGTCGTTGCCGGCGTACAGCCACCCGTTCGGGCCGGGGACGACGTTGCCCTCCCACCAGTAGATGGTCGAGGGGGTGAAGCGCGTCCGGTCGAGCATCCGGTCGTAGCGCCAGACCTCCTTGCCGTCGGCGTCGAAGCCGATGATGCGCCCGTCTCCGCCGGGGACCCAGACCAGGCCGTCCGGGCCGATGCAGGCCGCCGAATCGATGACGCCTTCGGTCCCGACCCGCCACACGATGCGGCCGCTCGCCGGATCCAGCCGGTAGAAGTAGCGGTCGGCCGACCCCACGTAGATCTGATCATCGGCGCCGATCACGGGGGTCGAGAAGACCGGCCCGTCGGTCTGGAAGGTGCGGATCGGTCCGTCCCGCGGCTCGGGCGGTACCCGAGCCCGCCCGAGGTTCGCGAAGCCGCCTCGCATCGAGGGCCAGGGCACCTCCGGCTCGGACACTCCCGTCATCTCCGGCTCCTCGCAGTGGACCCACCCGCCAGTGAAACACATCGAGCGGCCGCCGGTCCAGGCGGCGCTGCGCGATCCGACCCGGTCCGGTGATATGGTCCCCGGGACCGACGGGAAGGGGAGGGCGAACGTGAGCGACGTCCCGGTCGAGCGCATCGTGACCCTCGACATCCTGCGGGGCGCGGCCATCACGGGGATGGTCTTCCTTCACAACGGCGCCTTCCATTTCGCGGGGCTGGAGACGGCGCTGAAATCGCCGCCGCCGTGGCTCGTCGCCTTCGGCTTCCTGCTGCTCTGGGCGGGCCTGTTCGGCGTGGTCTCCGGAGCCGCCCACGCCACGACGACGTTGAGGCGGCTCGAGCGCGAGCGAGCCCGCGCGCAAACGCCCTGGCGCTATCCCCGATCGCTTCTGGCCGGCGCGCTCCAGACCTTCGCCGTCCTGTTCGCGATGCATTGGCTCTGGACGCTGGTGGTGGCCAACTCGGCCGTCACGCCCGACCCCAACGACCCGACGCTGCGGGTGACCCTGGTGCCGGGCTGGATGTACTACGGCACGTTTCCCCGGATCCACCCCGAGAACTACGTCTTCGCCTGCGCCCTGTGGATGATCGGCGCCAACGTGCTCCTCGTCGCGCTCACCTTCCGCTGGCTCTACCGGCGCGATCCGCCGCGGGAAGGTGACGGGCTGACGCACTCGCTGCTGCTCCTGGCAGCACTCG